>JAQVSW010000027.1 GCA_028700345.1 Candidatus Shapirobacteria bacterium
TCAAATCAGCTCCGGGTACCACTGTTACTGGTGTAATTGTCCATGGATCAGCAATGACAGACCATAGTTTAAAATTTGCATTTTCATTTTTTCGCCAGAGTTGTAAAGAGTGACTGTGATACCAATAGCAAGAAATAATCAAATCCGGCTTATAACTGGAGACAAATTTTTTTAGTCTAGGTAAATTCATTTCCGATAAACGATGGACAATCTTTCTGAGTCTCCCCTCTCCTGACAACCTCGTCATCATTTTGTTTGATTTTGGGAAAAAACGGTACATAAAAGTATAAAAATCATTTGATATTCCCACTTCCGCTTTTATTTCAGCGTACCTTAGCTCAACCCCAGCCTCCTTTTCCTTTTCTTTAAGTGATCCATATATTGCCTTGGCAATCGACCGGTGTCCCCAAGGCAAATCGTCTGTCAAAATTAAAATTTTCTTTTTGGCCATGTTCTATTCTATAATACTCTATCATTGCCCTCCTAGCTCAATGGTAGAGCAGCGGTTTTGTAAACCGTCGACGCAAGTTCGATTCTCGCGGAGGGCTCAATTTAAAAATCCCTGAATAATTTCTTCTTCAGCCTTTTTTTGATCAAGACCAAGAGACATTAATTTAACTAGTTGTTCTCCAGCAATTTTGCCAATCGTTGCCTCATGAACAAGCTCAGCCTCGACATGATTAGCTTTTATTTTTGGAATCGCTGACACTCTCCCCTTATCTTTAATAATTGAATCACAAGCAATATGAGCAAAGCATTTTTCATTTCCCTTTATATTTGAAACAAACTTTTGTTCTGATTTTTCGGTGGCTACCGCTCTAGAAATAACCCGACAACTTGACTCTCTTCCCTTTAGCTTTACGATAAATTCAGTCATCGCTTTTTGTGAGCCGCTAGTCATAATTTTTTCTTTGACTATTAGATTAGTCTTCTCTTTTAAAATAGCCCTGGTCACTCTATTAGTATCATCAATTCCCTCAATCTGGGTCGTTTCTATTTCCATTTTGGCACCTTTTTCTAAAAATATCTGGGTTACCGGATTTATCACCCTCTTTCCCCGACCCTTTCCTTCTCCATAGTGTTTTTCAATATATTTTACCGATGAATTTTCACCGACATAAAAATAATGCTCGCCACTGTGAAATGAATCTTTTTCAAAGCAGTTATTAATTCCGCAGCCAGCATAGATCAGCACTTTAGCATTTTTACCAATATAAAAATCATTTCTAACTGTATCTGTCAGTCCACTCTGAGTAATCAATACCGGGATATCAATTAGGGCAAAGGGAGTATCGTCTTTAACCCTAATCTCAATCCCCCCTCTGTCTTTTCGATCACTAATCGTCACATATTTAGTATTTTTTCTTTGCCACATCTTGCCATTCTTGCGGATATTTACTGCCCCAGTCATGGGGGAATCATTAACCTTTTTTAATAATTTATTTTCTAAATTATTCATATGCACCCTCCTTTGGAATCACATTTTTTCTTTATTACCAAATTTGCTATTTTATTTTTTTCAACTATTTCAAGCCTACCATTTTTAATAAGTAAAATTTCATCAGCCATCTCCATAATTTTTTCCTGATGGGAAATTACCAAAATTGTTCCTGCATAATTTTTTTGTAAGTCTTTAAATACTTCAATTAAATTATTAAAACTCCACAAATCTATTCCCGCTTCTGGTTCATCAAAAATCGCTAGTTTTGGTCTTTGAAGTAATACCGAAGCAATCTCAATTCTTTTTAGTTCTCCCCCAGACAGGCTTGAATCCACCTCTCTCTCAAGATACTCTCTTGGGCACAGCCCAACTTGTCTAAGTACTCCACAGCCTCTCAATTTTTTATTTTTTGATGCCAATTCAAGCAATCTTTTTATTTTTATACCTTTAAATTTTATCGGTTGCTGAAAAGAAAAACCTATTCCCATCTTTGATCTAGCATCAATACTTTTTTGCCCTATTTCTTCTTTATTCCAAAAAATCTGACCTTTTTGAGAAGTTTCAATACCCATAATCACCTTAGCCAAGCTTGATTTACCCCCACCATTGGGGCCTGTCATCACATAGAATTTTTTTTCCTCAAGCTTGAGGTCAATCCTATCTAATATTTTTTTTCCCTCTTTTTCAAGAGAAATATTTTTTAGTTCCAGCATATACTCCGACTATTTTAGTAGTAGTTTAAATAAAAAGCAATAAATCAATAAAATTGTCTTAAGATTTGATAAAATAACCTGCATGCCGAGTAGCCCTTGCCCGTCCGAAGCCAAAGGCGTAGGAGGGTCAGTTGGCAGAGTATCTCTTTTTGATAATTTAGGGAATATAACATAAAATTATCTTTAATCAGCCCGGATAGCTCAGTTGGTAGAGCATCCCCTTGGTAAGGGGAAGGTCATGAATTCAAGTTTCATTCCGGGCTCTTAAAATTTTGTCTTTCTCTGCGGAGCAGGTGGGTCTGGAACCTTTCTGTCCCTATAACACCCACTTCCTCACTGTCTCATTCTACCAAAGATTTGAAGCTAAATGAGACAAATGAGACAGTATAAAAAAGAAGTGTCTCGAAACTACTGATGTAGTTTGATATATAAAGTATTTTCTTTTCTGTAACATAACAATTTAAGTATATAATTATCCCTATATGCACATCATCTATCTTGCCGGCAATAGTATCAATAATAAAACTTGGATCGAAAAAGTTAAGTCAGAATTTGACTCATTTTCCACTGGCGATATTTTGTATTACGATCATTGGTCGTCAGGTGAAAAATGGATAAATTTAGAAAAAGAATCTGAAAAATTAGCCGAGTTAGTCAAAGATAAAAAGGATTATTTTGTTTTTGCCAAATCAATTGGATCTGTTCTTGCCTTAAAAAGTATTTTTGAAAATAGCTTAAAGCCTGACAAATTAATTATTTGTGGACATCCCTATAGAGCTGCCAAAGAAGAAAATCTACCTATTGATGATTATTTGAAAACACTAATCATTCCCACCATTTTTGTTCAAAATGAATTCGATCCTGTTTATAGTTTTGCAGAAATTGAAAGTACATTAAACGAAAATAGTCCAACTGATTATCTACTTATCAAAAATCCCAATAAAGACACTCATGACTATGTTGACTATGAACAACTAGACAAACTAGTTAGAACACATTTTGGAAAATAGTTGATATTTACAGACAACCTAAACCTATTTGGCGTTCAAATGTGTTTTCCCGAGTTTGTATTTAATCAAAAAAGTCCAATAACCTATTGAATAAATTCTGTTACGGAAGAGCATGTATAACGCAGGTAGAAATCCCTGACTTCTAAAGGTGCTCATAGTAGAACGAGGAACTTCTGTTAACTTGATATGCAATATATTTGCTATGGCCAATCCAATTCCATATCGATAAGTGCTCCTTAAATCACTTTTCAGAGTCAGTGCACCATGATATATCATCCCTCCCTTGACAGGTAAAATTTTAATCCCCGCAGTTCTTATTCGATTATCGAGATCAGAATCTTCTCTCCAAATTAACTTTTGATTAAAAAAGTACCCTCCAATTTTCTTAGCAATTTTCTTAGAAATTGCTAAAGGTGGTTTGTATGCCGTTAGCTGTTCAGCAGTGTGGTGTTGGCGAGACTTGGCAATGATATGGCTTACAACCGTATCGTGGTTGAAGGTAATATCACCCTTATAGACTTCATTTTCAGGATTACCATTCCTCAGTGACTCAATAAATTTACTAACTGCGTTTTTTTCAAACACACAGTCAGAATCCATGTATAAAACCCAATCATTCTTTGCAGCCCAAGTTCCTTTTTCCAAAGCAAGGGCCAAATTGGCACCACCTACATTTAAATAGGTAGTCTCTTTGATAGGATTGTTTTTCTTAACCCAATCCATGAACTGTTCGTTACTTCCGTTAAAAACGATTACCACCTCAACTGAGTCGACACCAATTGAGTCGAGACATCTAATAATTTTTTTATCGTCCTTGCAGGGGATTATTATGCTTAGATTTTTATTTTTCATAATTTGATGCATATTATAAATGATTAAAAGTTACAATTTGTCTGGTAAATCCATATTTAAATTGCGAAATATTTAGCAATTTCGGGTCATTTGATGTTGGTGGTACTGTCCCGCTTAAATCAACTCGACCAAATCCTCTATCAAAATAATGTTTAATTGAACAATCATACAAAAAGTTAACAGGGCGTGTATGCAAAAGCCCAGGATCAGATGCGACGAATCGTAAGTTTGCCACATCCTCTGATTTAATTACGACAGCAACAGAAGCAATCTGTTTATCTAAGCGTACTATGTGGCAGTCGGCTGCTTGGTTGGCAATCAATCGTGGAACTAACGCATTAAAGACATCTTGGCCAATTCCACCCCGCAACTCTTCTCTTTGAGTAAATAATTCCAACAAGGGTCCGGTATTAGTATTTGCAGGAACCACTTCGTGTGTAAGTCCAAAATTAACTGCTTTTCGAATATTTCGCAGGTTTGAGTCTCGATAATTATCCCGAAATCCATGGTTGTTCGTAACTACTGGTGTGAAATAATCAGTGTCATTCCATGACATGACACTAGTGTGTGAGCTTCCTGAATATTTCCACAAATCAAATCCATTCGGTATATCCTTTCTTGTTACTGGCAAATCCACTTCCCAGGCAGTGGGTACCTCAGAAGTTAGCTGACTAAAAAATACCGAAGCCTTTTCCACAGGAACAGTTTCAACACTAACGCCGGTTTGAATAAGCGCATCATTAAATGGCTTGTATTGATAAGGACTATTCCATTCTCTCGTCATTCTTGGTAGTTATTAATAAAGCTAATAACTTCAGTTTCGTCTAGATTCGGATTCAAAATTGCCACAAACTTAATCATATCTATTCTATTATTTACAAAATGTTGTTTGTAAGACTCATCACCCCTCAGAAAATCAATGTAGCTAATTCCTGTAGATATAGCGTGTTCAATTGTTTTTGCCAAGTTAACAAAACTTGGAGAATACGCGTTATATTTAGGATCAAAACCTTGAGCTAGAACCGCGAGTGTTGTTTTGTCTCTGAGTAAAAGTATTTGAGAAATTGGTTTACCATCTAATAATACTTCCGATATCTCAACTCCGGGTTTTCCAACTAAACTTGTTAGAAATTTAGTTACATTTAAATCGGCATTTAGCGGGTCGAGACTATCTTGGTCTGCGGCTCGCATTTGTTGTAGACCTAGGAGAGATATAATTTTTTCTTCTGTTGCTGGCACAATTTGATGAGTAACACCCAATAATGTTAGTGCTTCGGTCTTCCTTCTTATATTTCTTCTGTTATTTTTTGATAGGCTTGCTAAATAGTTGTCGTATGTGTCTGGACAATCAATCCCAACTGTCGGAATGCACCCTAGGACGTGACAACTTGCATTATCGTTTCTGTAACAGGCTAATGTTTTACCTAACACCGTCTCGGCAGGAATGTTTGAAAGCCACACTACATCGGCATTTTGCGATCTTGCCGTCGAAATAATTTCGTCAACTGTCCCCTGGGTGGAAAAGTCAATGCCGGGAAAATCAAGATAGTCTGAAAAGTATACCGATCCAAAACGACAAGCAGAAAACGTAGTTACCCCACCATTTATTTGATCAATGACTAGAGGTAGCGCTGCCTTAGTCCGTGACGTTGGTATGTCAGCACAAACAAACGTTCTGGTATCAGAAGAAAAGCTACTCCGTATATTTTCAAACCAAAAATTATGTTGAAAGAATTCACTACGTTTCATGTCTGGTTCTACTTTTTATAAAAAAAGACTGATCAACGTTCCAGAAATATTCCTTGGTATGAGTAACAGTTAATAGATCTATCCTTTTCTGACTAAGTTGAGACAAATAAGCGGATAACATTCTTTGTTTTAATTCTTGGTCAATCTCCATTTTGTTTATATGTCCATCTGAAACTAATAAATCATGACCATTATGTTGGAAACGTCGAAAACGTGGCTGAAAGTAATAAGGTAAGTCAGCGTAAACAAAGAATTGGCGTTGTTTAAGTTCGTTTTGGAGCAATCCATCAGAAAAAGCGCAAGTGGTTAAGTAATGGTCAGGATGTAGACCAAAGCTTGCAGGAATAAAAACAGTTGAGCTTGTTGGGAACTTACGAATCTGACCCAATAACCAATCTGCTTGTTGGTTCAACAACTCTTCATTGAGTGGCGCCGTAGGATCGTCCCATCTAACCCCACGTAGACTTGTGTCAGGTAAATCAGCATAGCTAAAGTTAAAGCCAAACTCGACTGTTACTTGTTTATCTTCTTTTTTTCTTTCGCTAGAGACTTGTGGAATTTCCACTCCAGTTATCGTCTCTTGAGATAAATTAAATACATTTAAAACATCAACTCGTCCGTAGCTTTGATATAAATGTGAACCAAGCGAGATTACTGCATCATCGATATGTGGTGAAATAACAACGGCTTCTTGATTAGTCATTTTTAATTGAAGTTAAACTTCTTACCCTCTTAAAATACTGTATTGGGTGATACCAATCTAATTTTGGGTTGATCTCTGGGACAGGCCTCGATCTTACAATATCTACGACTTCTTTTGAATCGTAATTTTCATAAGTTTGTGCCGGCGGACACCAGTCTGCTTGTCCTGTATTTCTTGGCGTTATCGCAACACACCCCAATAGTGACGCTTCTATCCCCGATACACCAAGAGATTCGTATTTTGAAGTAGAAATGTAATACTGGCATGATGACACTAGTTTGAAGTATCTCCTTCCTCTAATGTTTTCATAAGTGTGGCAGCCAACTTTTTCTAAATCTTTTCTACGAGTGAGAGTCGAGGGACTTGAATGAAAACATTCAAAACCGGACCTCACTAGTTCTTGAACCAACTCTATTTCAAAATCAGGATTCTTGATTTCTCTGCTCTGCCCCAAAAAACATACTGTTTTGGGAACTTTCTCTGATCGATGTCTCATGATTCTATCGATATCAACAGGGAAACCATTTACAACTAATTTCCCAGATACTTCAGGATATACTCTATTAATTTTTTGTTTTTCGGCATTGCTAACTAACAGTGTTGCATCTGTTCTCTGTATATTGTTTAACTCAATTTCTACATCATCAGCGGTCGGAGAGTCACTGGGAGGTAAAGATGAAGCAGCTAAAAAATAGTAGTTCTTATCTCCCGTGAACCTATTAACTGGAGGAATGTTGTCGCCAATATATATATGAGAACCAGGTTTGTAAGACAAAGGGTCGACGATCTCAATCCCAGCTCTTGATGCTGAGTCAAGGTACGACCTCGCCCACGTCACATTTTTAACATCTATGTTGGTGACCACGAATAGCTTATTTTCAGTTCCCATTGTCTTAAGAAAACTTTAAGTTTGGGTAGTGGTAGTTCCTACTAAGTTTTTCTTTTATCTCTTTCAGTTCCCTCTGTGTGTGATCTGTCCTAGGAATGTCAACTATCTCACTGATTTCAACCCCATTATTTTTAAGTGTGTTAATTTTTTCAGGGTTACCACTAATTAGCCTTATGGATTTTAGACCAGTTAGCTTTATGAACTCGGAAGCAATCTCATAATTGCGATTATCAATTGGATGACCAAGAACCAGATTGGCTTGGTCTGGTGAGTATTTTTTATCAATTTTTTTACCTCTCAAGTATCCTTCTTGAATTGCCAAACAAGATAATTTGTTTCTTAGTCCAATTCCACGCCCCTCTTGTCTCAGATAAAGAATAATGCCACTGCCAGTATTACTGATTAGATTGATAGTTGAACTAAGTTGCTTACCACAATCACATAATCCTGAATGAAGTGCGTCACCAAGAATACACTCGGAATGAATTCTTAAAAGTACATTTTCCTCTCCTGCTAATGATTTCAATAATGCCTCTACTAAATCATTGTCATAGTTCTTTGTCACAGAACTCAATATTAAAGCGAGGTGGATATTATCACCTCTTTTTTGACTGGATTCTTCAAAACCAACACAAAACCAGTTGTTTCCCTCAATTTCCATCGGCACAATCTCAATGATGTTTATATCACCAATAGTAGTATTAATACCTGGATTATTTATCACCATCTGTTAAAAGTTTAAAAATATTAACAACATCGACTATATTTGCTGGTTCAATATTGTAAACTTCAGCGTAACCAGACCCCAACAGAGTCGTTCCGCGATATGCATTCAATCCAGTTGCACCATCCAACCAAGAAGTATTTTCGATTTGTGATTTATAGCATTTTAACGCTTCTTTTTTCTGTGGCACATATTTGGTTATATCGATATAAAAGTTTGGACGCTCAATCGGAGTCCATACTTCATACCCTAGAACTGCCTTAACTCTCGGAGCTGGTAGTCCAAGCTTGGGAAATGTTGTGGTGGTGGCTAACCAACTTGCCTCCCAAGATGCACGACTTACCAGGGCATGCTCGAAATCATGTTCTTTTCGGTGGGGTGTCAAAATTATCGATGGTTTAATCTTTCTGATTACTTTCACCAGAGCGTTCTGAATATCTGATGTGTTTACTGGAAGTCTGTCATCAAAATTTAAATTAGGAATCAACGTGAAACCGACAATCTTTGAAGCAGCCACAGCCTCGACATGTCTAACTTTTTGACTAACTTTCGAACTTCTTTCAGCAACACCAGAAGATCCATTAAAAACATGAACAACGCTCACGTTATAACCTTTACTAACTA
>JAQVSW010000001.1 GCA_028700345.1 Candidatus Shapirobacteria bacterium
ATATATTTCTCAAAAATTAAATTTATTGCCTCATTAAATCTCAATTCATCAACAAGTTTTACGAAGTCTCCCTTGTCAAAGGGAGATTTAGAGGGATTGAGGTTACTGATTTTTAAGCCTTCTCCTAGTTTACAAATTCTAGAAACCAAATTTCCTAAATTATTAGCTAAATCTGCATTATATTTTTCTTTAAATCTTTCAATTCCCACATCAGAATCATTATCACTCGGAAAAGATCTGGCAATTAAATATCTAGTTCCGTCTACTCCAAATAAATCAACTAGCTGCCCAGGTGAAATGACATTACCAAGTGATTTTGACATTTTTTGACCATCAATCATATAAAAACTATGAGTATAAGTTTTTTTGGGTATTTCGATCTCGGCCGATAAAAGCATCGCTTGCCAAATTACATTGTGAAACCACATTATCTCTTTCCCCAAAATATGCAAATTTGCTGGCCAGAAATCTTTTTTGTTTTCCAAAAACTGAGTAGCGCTGTAGTAATTTATCAGAGCGTCAAACCACACATAAATAGTTTGAGTTTTATCCCAAGGCAAGGGGATTCCCCAGCTCACACTTTCTCTAGATAGCGAAATATCATTAACTCCTGCTTTTAGTTTAGCCAATACTTCCGTCTTTTTACTTCCAGGAAACACATAATTACATTTATCATCTTCAATCAAATTGATTATTTGGGGAATATATTTTGACAATTTAAAAAACCAATTTTCTTCAGATTTTTTTACTGTTTTTTCCGTAGGATGCAGTGGACAATGTCCATCAACCAAATCTGTCTCGGTTAAAAACTTTTCACAGCCTATGCAGTACCAGCCTTCATATTTGGCCTTATAAACATCTCCTCTATCATAAATTTTTTGCATTAACTTTTTAACTATTTTTTCGTGTCTTGGATCTGTGGTTCTAATAAAAAAATCATGACTGATATTTAAAGATTTCCAAGCTTCAGAAAATCGAGGCGCGATTTTATCGCAGTATTCTTTTGGACTTATACCTTCTTCCTGTGCGCACTCGGCAACTTTTTGTCCATGTTCATCGGTTCCTGTCAAGAAAAAAACCTCTTCTCCATTTTGTCGATGAAGTCTAGCGATAATATCTGCTGCGATTGTAGTACAGGTATGACCGATATGAGGAATATCATTTATATAGTAAATGGGAGTAGTAACATAAAACTTCTTCATTACCCTATTCTACCTTATTTCTTGACAATTTTTGTACCTTTAGCTGGTTTTTTGACGATTTTCTTTTTAACTTTCTTTTTAATTATCTTTTTTTCGGCCTCTTTGCCTACTTTTTTAGAATATCTCATTTTCAATCTCGCTACTTTATTTTTTGAAAATAAATGTTTTTTTTCAGCCTTATCGAGAATTGATTGCACCTCTGAAAAATTTTTCTTTTCTGGCTTCGCCAAAAAAACTTTAACAATTTCTTTTAACTTTTTTTTGAAAGCCGAGTTAATTTTTTTATTTTTAATCGATTTTCTAAGTGATTTTTTTGCTGATCTTCCAATTGGCATAAGTCGTATTTTATCCTATCGCCAATCTATTTACAATAATTTACAATAAGGCTATGTTGCTAAGTCTTCGATTTCATTCTTTTACTCAAAAGCGCCAAAAAAGTATTTTCTCAGCTACTGTCGTTTTGGCGATTACTTTTGCCCTTTCCGCTATTTTGGGTTTCCTCAGAACTCGCCTACTTTATTCATTCTTTTTTAAATGTTGCATTCTTGAGCTTGATGCTTACAACGCTGCTTTTCGAATTCCTGATTTAATTTTTAAACTTTTGGTAACCGGTGCTCTTTCTGCCTCTTTTATCCCTGTCTTTAGCAGTTATTTACACAAAGATAAAAAAGAAGCCTATAAAATGGCCTCTTCGGTCATTAATTTGCTTTTATTATTTTTTATCGGCGTCTCAATTGTTGCGTTTATCTTTGCCCACCCTCTTTCCGAGCTCATTGCCAAAGGTTTTTCTCCTTATCAAATTGATTTAATGTCTAATTTAAGTCGAATTCTTCTTATTGCTCAAATATTTTTTCTCATTAGTAATTTTTTAACTGCCATTCTTCAGGTTAATCAAACATTTATTATTTCTGCCCTGTCTCCCATCGTTTACAATCTCTTCATTATTCTCAGTATTTATACTCTAGCTCCAACATTTGCTATTTATGGAGTTGCTTGGGGGGTCGTAATTGGCGCCTTTTTCCACATGGCTATTCAAATTCCTTCGATTAGGAGACTTGGCTTTGTTTATTCCAAAATTGCCAGCTTTAAACTTAGTGGAGTAAAAGAAATTGTTCATTTGATGATTCCCAGGACCTTGTCTTTAGGATTGGCCGAAATAGAAAATACAGTTACCTTATTTTTTGCCTCGAGTTTAAGTGCTGGTTCAATCTCGCTTTTAAATTTGGCTCTCCAATTAATGTATCTTCCTAGTCGTATTTTTGGAACTACCGTTGGCCAGGCCTCTTTACCTGTACTTTCAAAAAATATTGCCAAAAATCAACTCAATTTGTTTCGAGAAACCGTTAGAAATACAATTTTACAGAGCCTTTTTATTGCCTTCCCGGTTGGAGTTTTAATTTTAATCAATCGCCTGCCTATTGTTCGCTTGGCTTTCGGCAGTCGGCAGTTTCCCTGGTCCGCCACTCTATTAACTGCTCGGACTTTGGCTTTTTTAACTCCCGCCATTATCTGTCAAGCCGTTATTCAAATTTTAATTCGTTCTTTTTATGCTCTACATGACACCAAAACTCCTTTAAAAATATCTAGTATTTCTCTGTTTTTTAATGTTATTTCCAGTTATTTTTTTGTTAAATTCACTACTCTAGGTATTGTTGGCTTAGCCATTAGTGCCTCCATCACAAACATTATTCAATGTTTCGGCCTCTTTGCTTTATTTGTCTGGCGAGTTGATGGTCAAGGCTGGGAAAAAATGTTTTTTTCTTTTAGTCGTATTGTTTTAAGTTCAATTTTTTGTGGCTTAACCTCCTGGCTAACTCTTCGTTTCTTTGATCTTTTTATCTTAGATACCAGTAAAACTTTAAATGTTATATTAATTTTTGGAATTTCAGTTGTTTCTGGTCTCTTTTCCTTCTTAATTTCCGCTTGGCTTTTTCATTCTCCTGAGTATCTTCGATTCAAGTCTTATTTCCTTCGATTCTTTCATTTTCTTTCTTAGGCATTTTTGTTTATACTGTTTATAGTATGCCTGCTAAAAAGGAGATTTCCTTATTACCAAACGAAGAAAACCTAAACACCTTTTCGGCCCGTTTTCTTAGATGGGTTACCAGCGTGGGTCGAGTTGTGATTGTTTTTGTTGAGCTGATAGTAATTGGTGCTTTTTTATCTAGATTCTGGTTAGATAGAAAAAATTCAGATTTATCCGAAACTCTTCGTCAACAAAAGGCTATTTTAGGCAGTACTCAGGAATTTGAAAAGGATTATCTTTCTCTTCAAGGACGGTTAAAATTTATTAAAAATTTTTATAAAACAGAGCCCAAATACGTCCAATCTTTATCCTCTTTAATTCAAAGTATTCCCGAAGGGATTTATTTTCAAAACATTAGTTTTAATAGTAGTGAAAAAACAAATATTATAACCGGTAGTGTTGAATCATTTTCTTATCAGGAAGACGCCATCATAGACTTTATTGTTAATCTCAAGCTAAATCCCGATATTAGTTCGGTTAACGTTCAAAAAATTGAGAAAAAAACTAAGGATAGTAAATTTTATTTGAGTCTATCCTTATCTTTTAAAAAAAATGACCTCTCAAGCTCCAAATAATTTAAATATCTATTCCAGAGTTAGCCCTCTTCTCTCGTATTTATCAAAACAAAGTGAGAATAATAAATTTATTAAATCTGTTGAAATTAGCGCTACTTTTGTATTAATTTCTTTTTTTACTTTTTTTGCGATAAAACCAACCTTTTTAACAATTTCCAAGCTTGTTGGTGATATTAAAGCTAAAGAAATATTAGTCAAAGAATTAAAGGCAAAAATTAATAATGTGATTGTTTCTCAAGATCTTTTTTCGGAGGTTCAGGAAAAATACGCCTTAATTGAATCAAGCTTGCCTAGTAGCCCTCGTTTTTATCAAGCCGCCTCTCAAGTTGTTGGCTTGACTGAAAAAAACCAAATATATTTAGATAAGATAAATTACTCAATCACCGATTCCAATTATTATTCCACCAGTATTAGCACCTCTTCTTCATTTTTATCTGCAACCTCTCTTTTATCTGAACTTCTTCAAAATCGACGACTTTTCCAAATTGATCAAATTTCTTTTTCACTTGAAAAAGACACTGGAAGCAAAATGATAAATATAAACTTGCCTTTAAAGATTTATTACTGGCCCAATAATGTCCAAAATTAAACTTTCAAAATATCTGGTTTTGATAAGTATTTTTACTTTTATTGCCATTTTTTTCTCTGTTGTCTCCCAAAGTTACAACAATTTAATTAAATCAACCGAGGAAAATCAAAACAACCCCCTTATTCGTTCTGTCTCTCCCGATCTTGACATTGATGTTCTTGATGAGATTGAAAAAAGGCAAGAAGTGATATTGTTAGAAACAGAAAACTCCATCGAGGCAGAGAGTCAAGTTGAACCAGCCTTATGAAGGATAAAAAATTCCCAACTATTTTTGGAATCATTCTTCTTTTAATTATCTTATTTTTAGGTGTTTTTCTCTCCACTCAAAAAACAAGTTTAAATTCAAAAGCCAGTGTTTCTTGTGAGCCTATAAATACTCAAATAACCAATCTTACTGATAAATCTTTTGATTTTTCTTTTACCACTTCTTCTCCCTGTAGTGCTACCCTAACAATCAATAATATTCTTTATCAGGATGTTTCACTTTCTTTAACTACTCATTATTACAAGATTTTTAATCTTTCTCCCAAAACTGATTATAAATTCAGTCTTATTTCCGGTTCAACCACCTATTCCAGACCTGAATATTCTCTTACCACTGCCACAAAACCAAATTCACCACCTCCCTCATCAAATTTAGCTTGGGGAAAAATAATTGATAAAAGCAACAAAGCTGTTTCTGGTGCCATAATTTATCTTACTCTTCCCGGCAGTCAAGCTCTTTCTGCCTTTTCCAATAAAGATGGTAACTGGAATATTTCTCTCGCTTCTAGTTTTAATGAGCAAAAAACCGATTGGTTTTCTCCCTCTTCGATTGTTGATGAAGAAATAATTGTCTATTCACCTGATGGTCAGTTAACTCAGGTTACTAATCAATCAGATCGAAACGATCCAGTTCCAGATATTATTATCGGTCAAGATTATCTTTCTGTTATTCCCACCCCTCCCTCTTCATTTCAAAGCAGTTTAAATTCCTCTCAAATAGAGACCAGTTTAGCAAAATTAAGTATTACCAGTCCTAAAGAAAATGAAACAATTTATACTTTAAAACCTGATATTTTTGGTCAAGGTCCAGCCAGTAATACCTTTCAATTAGATATAGATGGCAATAAAGAAAATATCACCGTTTCCCCAAGTAATATTTGGAATTACTCTCCTTCTCAAAACTTATCACCTGGTTCTCATTTGTTAACATTAAATTTTCAAGGTGAAATTATAAGTCGTAATTTTGTAGTAGCTCAAACTAATGATTATCTTTCTTTTACCGCTACGCCTTCAGCCACTTTAATTCCCACTCAAGTTGTTATTCCCACGATTTTCGCTTCGCCAACTCCTATTATCCAGCCTACTTTAGTTCCTACTATCAGAACCGCCAAGCCTTCAACTACTTCCACTCTCTATGAAAGTGGTAATTCCCTGCCAACTTATTTAATATCGATTTTATCTATTTTATTTTTTGGTGTATCATTTTATTACTCTCATTAATGAAAAAATACGGTATTTTTAGTATTCTATTTTTATTCCTTTCTTTGTTGGGGTCTCTTTATTTAGTCAAGATGAATCAAGATAATCGTAAGTATGCTCTAGATACTTATCGAGTCGACCCCCCAAACATTACTTTTACCTCCAATAAATCTGTCAAACTTTTTTTTACTACCAAAATTACTAATAATTCCTTTATTATTAAACTTCAGAATATAAATAATTCCAATGATATTATTACCCTTAGTACTGGCAATTCTCCAATGCCGATCAACACTACCCATATTTTTTCAAACATCTTAACTACCGGCTCTTCCCCAGCTACTTATCGTTTATCGGTTAAAGCCAGTCGTGATCTGTCTAACGCTTACGGCTGGGTGAATCCTAATTCTGGAGAAACTTGTGGAAAAAATAATAGCACCATAGTTCCTATTGGAGACGATATTAATCGGGCTCAACAAGAAGCAGATGGTCCTTTTCAAATTCAATGTTGGGCGGATGCCATCATTCCCGATGATACCCAAGATTATGATTTTAATGATTGGTTAATGATTTTTGGATATGAAAAACCAATTGAAATTTCTCCAACTCCCACTAACACACCAGTTCCCACCGCCACCGGTACTCCTAAACCAACCAATACCCCCGTCCCCACTGCAACCAATATTCCTAAGCCCACCGCCACCAATACCCCCGTCCCCACTGCAACCAATACTCCTGCCCCTACCGCCACCGGTACTCCTAAACCAACCAATACCCCCGTCCCCACTGCAACCAGTACTCCTAAGCCCACCGCCACTGGCACTCCTCAGCCTACTGCTACCAATACGCCAATTCCGCCCACAAATACTCCTCTTCCAACCCAAGTCATTGCCCAGGGTCCTAGTCCAACTCGGATAATTTTACTTGAGTCCGGCATTGAATTTCCTTCCCAAATCTTAACTATCTTTGGTGGCATCATCACTCTTCTTGGATTTTTGATATTATTGTAGTGTGTTAGCCATTATTGAAGCTCTTCGTCCAAATCAGTGGATAAAAAATCTTAGTCTTTTCGCAGCGGCCATTCTCACTGGTCAACTTTTTAATCACAGAATATTTAATGCCAGCTTACTCGCATTTATTTCTTTTTGTGTTCTTTCCTCATCCTCTTATTTAGTCAATGATCTTCTTGATATTGATAAAGATCGTCTTCATCCTGTTAAAAAATATCGCCCACTTGCTCGTGGAGCTATTAGTAAAAATACTTCTCTTTTTGTTGCTCTTTTTTTAACAATTCTGGGTCTTTTTATTGCTTTTTCTATAAATTCAGCTTTTTTTATTATCGCTCTTGTTTTTATTTTTATGCAGTATTCATATTCTCTTTTTATTAAAAAAAAGGCCCTTATAGACATTGTCAGTATTGCATTTTTCTTTATTCTCAGAACTTATGCTGGTGAAATTGCCACTGGCTTCCATTTGCCTATTTGGATTACCCTGACAGTTATTTTTCTAGCTTTATTTATTGCTAGTGGTAAACGACGGAGCGAACTCTACCTCAGTGGAAAATCAACTCGCAAAGCTCTTGAGGGATACAGTAAAAGTTTACTAAATTTTTACACTACTATTTTTGCCGTCTGTACCTTAATTAGCTATGCCATGTTTACTTTTTTAGCCGAAAAAGTTAGTTTTGATGGCATTATTCATGAGTTTTTATTGACAAATTTTCCCGCCGCTCTTGATCGAAAATGGTGGATGGTTACTCTTATGCCCGTAATTCTTGGCATTATGCGTTATGGTCAAATTATTTTTGAAATGCAGGAAGGTGAAAGGCCTGAAAGAGTTGTTGCCACCGATATTCCCTTACTTGGTTCAGTTCTTCTTTGGGGAATGATGATAATTACTATTATCTATGTTCTCTAAAAAAAATTCTCTCTCTCTTTTTTTGATTATTTTTATAGTTTCATTGTCTATTTTTACCCGTTTTTACAATTTAAACTGGGGTAGTAATTACCATTTTCATCCTGATGAAAACAATATGGCCTCGGCTCTTTCTCGTTTACAGATTTACAATTTAGATCCCAAATTTTATCCTTACGGCCAGTTTCCTCTTTATTTAGGGTTTTTTACTTTAAAAATATTTAATCTTCCCCCTTCTTTTTCTAATTCAATTTTAATTCTTCGCTTTTATTCTGCCTTTTTTTCTATCTTATCAGTCGGTTTAATTTATTTAGTTTCTCAAAAAATTTTTTCCCAAAAATTTTCTATCTTAGTCTCAATTTTAACTATTTTTAGTCCTGGACTAATTCAGCTAGCTCATTTTGGGACTACCGAAAGCCTATTAATTTTTATATTTTTACTCGAAATATATTTATCAATTTTGATTTACCAAAAAAAAGATAATTATTGGCAGTACATCCTTGCTGGCATCTTTGGCGGTATTGGCATAGCCACTAAAATATCCTCTCTTATTTTTTTAGGTCCAATTTTTTTAGTTTCTCTAATGAAATTTATTTCAAAAGAAAAAATACTATCTCTTTTTTTAAAAATTTATATATTAATATTTTTTGTTATTAACTTTTATTTGATTTCTTCTCCATACAATTTTGCTAAGAGTCAAGATTTCTTCTCCTCGATGAAATATGAAACTAGTGTTGCCACTGGGGAGTTGTCAGTTTTTTACACCACTCAGTTTAAAAATACCCTACCTTATTTATTTCAAATCCAAAAAATATTTCCTTATTCTTCAGGTATCTTTCAATTCATCTTTACCATCATTGGTCTAGTTTTTTTATTGAAAAATTGGAAACTCAAAGAAGATAAATATCTTTACTGGTTTATTATTTTGATTCCTTCTTTAGTTTACTTTTTTTATTTCGGTCAAATTTTTGCTAAATGGACCCGTTTCGTCTCCCCTTTATTTTTTTTATTTCCCCTACTCTCAGTTTATTTTATTTCTCTCCTGAAATCTAAAATCTATTGTCTAATCTCTATCATCTTAGCTCTCCTTCCCGGTCTATATTTTATGAAACTATATTTTGTCTCTGATATTCGTCTTACTGCTTCCCGGTGGATAGAAAATAATATTCCGCAGGGTTCAAGCATTCTTTCTGAGGGGGGTAATGTCGTTAATATTCCAATTACTGATCAAAACTACCAGGTTATTAATTATGATTTCTATGGTGATAATTATCCAAACGAATTGTCTAATCATCTCTTTACTTCTAACTATATTATTATTCCTTCTCGTCGGGTCTTTAAAAATTATGATTTAAAATATCACCAGTATCTTTTTGATGGTAGCCTGGGATATAAAGAAATCAATAAAATATCTCCCAATTACGACCTGTTTTTAGATTCAGAAAATGCTGAAGAAACTTGGTCCGTTTTTGATCATCCCACTATTCGAGTTTTTGAAAAAGTTAATGAGTTGACTCAAGAGGAATATGAAAAGCTTCTACAAAAATAAATTAATAATATTTTTAATTTTTATAATTGCCTTTCTTTTTCGTATTTACGGTTTAAATTGGGATGATAACAATCATCTTCATCCTGACGAGAGATTTTTGACTATGGTCGTAAACGATATCAAATTACCCTCTTCTTTTTCAGAGTATCTAAACACCGACATTTCACCTCTTAATCCTTACAATTACCCTCAGTATCAGTTTTTTGTTTACGGTACTTTTCCTCTATTTTTAACAAAAATATTCGCCGTATTATTTCATCTAGATGATTATAATCACATCACCCTCCTTGGCCGAGTACTCTCGGCATTTTTTGATTCAGGCAACGTTATTCTTCTTTATTTTATTGCCAAAAAATTTCTTAAATCTTACTATATTTTTCTTCCTTCGCTTTTTTATACTTTTTTAGTTATCCCTCTCCAGCTTTCTCATTTTTTCGCCGTTGATACTTTTTTAACTTTTTTTATTCTCTTAACATTTACCTTATTTTCTTATAATCTTTTTCCTCTTGCCTTTTTTGCTTTTGGTATTGCTCTTTCCTGTAAAATTTCCGCTCTTTACTTTATTCCGATTATCCTTTTATTTTTAATCAAAAATAAAAATCTAAAATCTATTTTCTATTGTCAAATTTCTATTTTGGCTTTTCGAATATTTCAACCTTATGCTTTTACTAATATTTTTAAAATTAATCCTCTCTTTATTGATAATCTAAAAACCCTTGCCAATTTTTCCGGATCTGATATTTATTATCCACCGGGAGTTCAGTGGATCAATCGACTTTTGTTTTTAGATTCTTCAGTTAATCTAGTTGTTTGGGGATTGGGTCTGGTATTTTCTTTACCTTTATTATTTTTAATTTTTCGTTTTTTTATTAAACCAAAAATTAAATTTAATTTAATCTTCATTATTTCTTTTTGGATTATCCTACTGTTTATTTATCAATCTCTCCAATTTGCTCACACTATGCGTTATTATCTGCCTGTTTATCCGTTTATTTGTCTAATTTTTGTAACTCTTTTGTCTCAATTTAAATTAAAAAAATTCATAATTATTTTAATCTTAATCCTTAATATTTTTTATGCCCTTGCTTTTCTCTCAATTTATTCTCGTCCCAATTCTCGGATACAGGCATCAAATTGGATAAATCAATATATTCCTCAGGGCAGTGTTCTAAGTAGTGAATATTGGGACGATGCCCTGCCTCTAGGTTATTCTGATTATGAAAATATCTCTCTCCCTCTTTTTGATCCAGACACTCCAGAAAAATGGGAAAAAATCAACCATTCGCTTGAGGAGATTGATTATATAATAATGTCCAGCAATCGTCTATGGGCCTCAATTCCTAGAGTTTCAGAGAAGTATCCCTTAGCTTCAGAATTTTATAGAAACCTTTTTGCTGAAAAATTAAATTTTAAAAAATTCAAAGAATTTAATTCTTACCCCGGTTTTTCTCTCTCGTTTCTAAAATCTTGTCTATACCTAGGCCCTACCAATTACCCTGGCATTAAAAACACCTGGTTTTCTGTTGACAATAACTGTTCTTATCCAGGTATTTATTTTCGTGATGACACCTCCGAGGAAGCATTTACTGTCTACGACCATCCGAAGGTTTTAATCTTTGAGAGAAAATGAAATTAATAAAAATTTTAAAATACTATTTCCACATTCTATTACTGATGTTTTTAAATATAAAAACAATTTCTTATCATCATAAATATTTTTTTATTAAGCTAAAAAACAATACTGTTTTTAAAATTAGAAATTTTATGGATTTATGGACTTTAACTGAAACATACTTGAATAGTGACTATGAAAAACATGGTGATAAATTAGGTGTGAATTGGACTATTATTGATATCGGTGCTGCTTTCGGCGACTTTTCAGTTTTTGCAGCTCAAAAATCATCGCTAAATCAAATTATCGCCATTGAACCTCTGCCGAGCTCTCAAAGACTGTTTCGTCAAAATATTAGAATGAATAAATTAAAAAATATAATAATTTTTTCTGGGGGAATTTCTTCAACTCAAAATAAAATAAATATCGCAGAAAATAATAAAAATTATGGTCATAGTCAAACGTCTTCGACTTCTTCCTTTTGTGTCGACGCCATTTCTTTGCCAAAATTATTTTCAAAATATAATCTGAAACATTGTCATTTAATTAAGTGTGATTGTGAAGGAACAGAATATGATATTTTTTCAAATGTTCCCTCATCAATCTACGCCAAAATTGACCGTATCGTTATGGAATATCATTTGTTTGATTTTGACTCCCAGCAAAAATTTCAACGCCTTAAATCAATTTTTAAAAAAAATAATTATCGACTTAAAATTTCTCCTAATCCGGTTCATTCAAATCTCGGTTTTCTTTACGCCTTTCGCAAAAATTGAGTTTGACTTTGTTTTCTGTTGAAAAATATACCCAATATTTTTCAACAAGGATTTTATTCTTGTATTTCCATCTTCAACACATATTACTTTTGGGCTATATTTATTCCATGGCCAATTTTTTAATATCATTTCATCAAATCCCTCAGTATCAATTGACAAAAAATCAATATTTTCATCAATAATCTCATCTACTTTTATAGTTTTAATTTTTATTATTTTTTCTAATTTATGTCCATTGTTAATATTTTTTTCAGCATCTCCTTTTGAAAAAGTATTTAGAGCTGGTATTAAAAATTGATAATAATTCATACTGCCATTTATATTTGAAATACCAGCGTTTATAAAATTATCTTCCGGACGGATTTTATTAAAAATATTTTTGACTTCCGGATTTGGCTCAACAACAGTACCCCTCCAACCTATTTTATAAAAATGATAAGTATTACTAAGTCTAGTCGGGTGATATGCTCCAATTTCAAGATATTTACCTCGGTATTTTCTATCAAAATATTTTTCAACAATTAAGTCCTCATAATTTTGTGAATAAGATCCCACCAGCATCTCCCTCCATATTCTTCTCTTTATTTCTTTCAACCCAGCTTTAATTAAAAATCCTAATTTATAATTCTTAATCAATTCAAAATATTTTTTCATATTTTTTAACAGTTTTTTTGTAGTCAAACAATTCTAAATTTTTAGCTCTCTTTTTATAGAATTCTTTGCCATTTTTGCAAACTAAAATAATTTTATTTTTTAATTCTTCACTCTTATTGCTTTCAAAAAGCTCTCCCATTTTGCTTAATTTTACTGGCAGTCTTACTCCAGGAATATCTGAAGTAATTACTGGACAGCCACTTTTTATAGCCTCTGCGGCTACCATCCCAAAAGATTCCAGGGGGTTATTGCTCGGCAATACAAGACAATTTATACTGTTAAAGAATTTTACTGGGTTGTCAATTTCACCTATTTTAAAAATATTTTCATTCTTTTTTATAAGATTCAAAATATTTTTTTGATATTTTTTTTCACCAACTATTTTTTCTGGTCCAGCCAATACTAAAACATAGTTTTTTGGTAATTTTAAAAATGCTTTGATCAAGCATTCAATATTTTTTTCTTTAGAAATTCTCCCTAAATATCCAATTTTATATTTACCATTTATTTTAATTCTTCCGCCACTTTTTTTAATTTTAATGGGTGGAAAAATTTCAACTATTTTATCTTGGTAATTATTTAGTAAATTGTTTCCCTTAACATAATCAAGAGAATTAACCACTATTTTTTCTGCCCAAATTAAGGCGGGTAAGTGAATTAATTCAATAATTAAATTTAGAAATTTGTTTTCACTATCAAAACGGCAATGAAAGGTGACAATCAGTTTTTTCTTTAAAATCTTTGCCCAAAGTGCTAGCCAAAAAGATTCAATTGACGGCAGATGACAGTTAACAATATCGTTATTTTTTACTTTTTTAAAACTAATAATTGGGTATTGCCACATTAAAAATCCTTTACCGATTTGCCATCCCTGAACTCTGTTGATTATTACATTATTTATTATTTCTTCATTCTTTAATTCTTTCTGAAACTTTGCACCAATTACTTCTACCCTATTTTTCTTTGCTAATTCTTCGGCTAATATTTTAGCGTAAACACTCACTCCAGAAATATAAGGGCAGTAGTAGGTAACTCCAATTAAAATTCTTTTCATTTAGTTGGTACAATTATCTCATTATGTCTACTGGTCATCCAGCTTTTCTTTTTTGGCAACCCAAAGTTGATTATCTTCGCCTTTTATCTTCTTTTAAATTTGGTCGTAATATTTTAATTTTTTTAAACTATGCGATTTGGTTATTTTTTTTCTATCTTTCATATCTTTTAATAAAACACGATTTTTCTTTTTTTTGGTTACTACTATTAACCACATTATTGGCAGAAATAGTTGAACGTTTAATTAAGAAAAAAAATTTTTGGTGTCGACCTATGTTCTTGCGTCATGACTGTACTCCCTCGGGTTTAGTTGACAAGTGGTACCGATCAGGAGCTTTTCCTTCAGGCCATACCATAAAGGCCACCATATTTCTTTTGTTTTTAATTTTTACCCCTCTTTTTCCTTTGTGGCTATTTTTCATAATTGTCCTTCCCTTATTATGGTTTAGAGTCCTTGTCGGTTTTCATTATCCTGTCGATATTTTGGGTGGTATTGCAATCGGTTTTTTTATCTGGCTTATTATTTCTTTTCTAAATATAACTACCCCCCTTGATCCTTATTTACAGTCTATATTTAATACTATTTTTCTAATCAACTAATTATCTAATCATGCTTTCTGATTTTAAATATATTTTTACTTGGTGGCTTAGTCTATTTTTTCTTTCCTTTCTTTCTTTACCTTTAATCTTTTTACTCTTCAAAAAATTTTGGGATAAAGGTTATATTTTTGCCAAAACTTGTTCAATTTTTATTTTAAGTTACTTCCTGTTAGTTTTAGGGATATTTAAAATTACTACTTTTACCCTACCTTGCATTTATTTTATTATCACCATCTACGCCGCTATTAATTTTTATTTATTTATTAAAAATAAATTATATTTTAAGAGTTTATTTAAAAAACATTGGCGAATTTTTCTTTTTGAGGAAATTTTATTTTTTCTTATCTTAATGCTTTGGTCTTATGTTCGTGGCTTTGCTCCCGATATTGAAGGTCTTGAAAAATTTATGGACTGGGGTTTTGTTAATTCGGCCCTTCGCAGTCAGTATTTTCCTCCAGCTGACATGTGGTATGCTGGCCAGTCGATTAATTATTATTATTTTGGCCATTTAGTTTTTGCATTTTTAACCAAATTTTCAGGTATTGCTTCAGCTATTACTTATAATCTATCTATTGCCACTGTCTGCGGCCTAACCTTTGTTTCGGGATTCTCATTGACTTCAAACTTAATTTATAGCACCCTCAAAAAACCCATTTTTCGACTGTATTTTGTTGGTGGTCTTTTATCAGCCTTTTTATTAACCTTCGGCGGCAATCTTCACCTCATCTATAAGATTAGTAAAACCATGATCGAAGAAAAACAAAATCTTCAATCGGCAAGTGCTAGTTATTGGTATCCTGACGCTACTCGTTTTATTGGTTTTGATCCTGATACTACAGATAAAACTATTCACGAATTTCCCATGTATAGCTTCGTTGTTGCCGACCTTCATGGCCATATGAATGACATCCCTCTGGTAATTTTCTTCATGGCCTTCCTCTTTGTTTCTCTCACCTCAATCTCAAATTTAAAATCTTATTTCTTTCTCCCGGCTGGTTTTCTTCTATCTCTGGCTTATATGACCAATGCCTGGGATTTTGCTGTTTATGGTTTACTTTTTGCCATTGCTTCTTTTTTGGTTACTAAAAAATTTTGGCCAACCATTTTTTCTGGTCTTTTAACTATTGCCTTTTGGTTTTTATTTACCCTTCCTTTTTCTCTCAATTTCACTCCCATGGCTGAAGGTCTGGAGCTTTCTGATGCCCGTTCACCCTTATATCAACTCTTCGTTTTATACGGTGGTTTTTGGTTAATTTCCCTGCCTTTTATATCTTATTTTTTTAAGAATTTTCGCTCCAAAAAAATCTTATCAACAGATTATTTTGTTTTAGCTATATTAATTACCGCCACTATTTTAATCATAATTCCTGAAATTTTTTATATCAAAGATATTTATGTTTTTGACTATCGCCGAGCCAATACCATGTTCAAATTAGTTTACCAAGCTTTCATTATGTATTCCCTTATTGCTGGTTATATTTTTATTCGTCTTCGTCATTCTTTTGCTTATCGTTTTCTTTTTTCTTTAGTTTTTATTTTTCATCTTAGCTATTCTTATTTCGCCACCAAATCATATTACGGTTTAAAAGAATATAAGAGCCTTTGGGGTTTAAAATTTTTAGAAATTTCTTATCCAGATAATCTGGCTGCCATAAACTGGTTAAACAATAATATTTCTGGTCAACCTCATATCGTCGAAGCCGTGGGGGATAGCTACACCACCTTTAATCAGATTTCAATGGCGACTGGCTTACCTACCATTGAGGGGTGGATAGTTCATGAATGGCTCTGGAGGGGAGGTTATGATGCCCCCGCTGCCCGCCAAAATGAAGTTGAAATTATTTATACCTCTGTCGATTCCCGGGAAGTGAAGTCTATTTTAGACAAATATCAAATTAAATATATTATCGTTGGCGCCAAAGAATATGAAAAATACCCCGACCTCGATCCAGATAAATTTGATTTAGTTGATGCCAAAGTCGTTTTCGAATCGGGTCAAACCAGAATTTATCAACTACCTTAAATTATTATAATTTTTTACCGGTTGTTAATTAATAACTCGTAATTGATAATTGATAAGCATTTATTCTTTATTTAATTTTTTAGACTTTAGGCTTTAGAATTTTTTTGTATTTTATGTCTGACATTCTTTCTGGTTTAAATAAATTTCAAAAAGAGGCGGTAATCTATCAAGGAACTCCTCTTTTGATTTTGGCTGGAGCTGGCTCAGGTAAAACTCGAGTTTTAACCCACCGCGCTGCTTATTTTGTTGAGCAAAAATTAGCCTCTCCTTCAGAAGTTTTATTACTCACTTTTACCAACAAAGCTGCTGGAGAAATGAAAGAACGCATGTCAAAATTATTGCCAAAGCTAAATGCGGGTTCACCCGCCAACACTGCGGAGCTGTGGGCGGGAACCTTTCATTCTTTTGGCTGTCGAGTTCTCCGAATTCATGGCAAAAATATTGGTCTTTCTTCTGACTTTGTTATATATGACAGCGACGATCAGGAGAACTTACTTCGCTCCGTTCTTTCCGGTATGGGTCTAACCGTAAAAGAATTTAAACCCACCTCTCTTCTTTATTTTATTGAAAGCGCCAAAAATTCTTTCCAATCTCCCAATCAAGTTCAATTAGAAGCCAAAGGTTTTTGGGAGGTTACTGCGGCTAAAATTTATGCCAAATATCAATCTCAACTTCTTAAAAATATGGCTCTTGATTTTAATGATTTACTTTTTAAGACTGTCGAGCTCTTTCAACAGTATCCGCAGGTTATAGAAAAATATTGGCAAAAATACCATTATATTTTAGTTGATGAATATCAGGATACTAATGAGCTTCAGTATTTATTAACTAAGCTTTTAGCCGCTAAATATCAACAAATTACTGCTGTTGGCGATGCTTCTCAGTCAATTTATGGTTGGCGTGGTGCCAATTACAAAAATCTCTCTTCTTTTTCTCTTGATTTCCCCAACACCAAGATTATCAACTTAGAGGAAAACTACCGCTCGACTAAAAATATTTTAAGTGCTGCCAACTCAGTTATTTCTAAAAACACTAGCCATCCAGTTTTAAATCTATTTACTAAAAAGAATTCCCCAGCCAAGATAAAAATATTTGAAGCTGATTCTGAAATAGCGGAGGCCGATTATATTTCAGAAAAAATAAAAGAGCTTCACACTTCCCTCCATTTTGCCTACAAAGATATCGCCGTTTTATACCGCATGAACGCCCAGTCCCGGGCTATTGAAGAATCATTTTTAAGAAACACTATTCCTTATGTTCTAATTGGCGGTCTACGTTTTTATGACAGGGCTGAAATTAAGGATATAATTGCCATGCTTCGGATTGCCTTAAATTCCAAAGATGCTCTTTCCGCAGCTCGGGTAGAAAAAACATTAGGTAAACGACGCAAAATTATTTTTGATCAGCATTTAGATAATTTAAATCTAAAAAAATTATCATCTCTCCAGATTTTAGAATCACTGGTTGTCAATTCTGGCTATTTAAGTAAATATAATCCCCAAGAAGAGGATGATTTAAAAAAAATCGAAAACATCAAAGAATTAAAATCAGTTGCCGCCACCTATCCTAAATTAAGTGATTTTTTGGAAAATATCGCTCTAGTTCAGCAGGAATATTCCCTTCAAGAAAAAAATAAGAAAAAAGAAAATCGTGAAGGCGTTCGCCTCATGACCCTTCACAGCAGTAAAGGGCTCGAGTTTGAGGCCGTTTTTTTAGTTGGTTTCGAAGAGGGGATACTGCCTCATTCTCGTTCCATGCTTACTGAGACTGAAATTGAAGAAGAGCGTCGTCTTTGTTATGTGGGGATTACTAGAGCCAAAGAATTACTTTTTATTACCTACGCCTCTCGTCGTCTCTTTTTTGGGAAATCATCTCTCAATGAAGCCTCTCGTTTTCTTTATGACATTCCTCGGGAATTGGTGGAGTACGATTCTTTTTCTGAAATAACTCGCGATTTTCGTTCTCCTCGTCGTTTTTCTAAATCTGATTCCAGCACAAATTTAATCTACGATCCTGATATATACTAATATAAGGCTATGATTACTCGAATTCTATACAATGAAGAAAAAGAAGCATATTCAAAAGCGGTAATTCATCCGGTTCAAACTTGGGAGTGGGGGGAGTTTCAGCAGTCCCAGGGTCACAAAGTCTATCGCTTGGGAATTTTTGACCAAGATAAACTAATTTCTGGTTATATGCTTTCTTTTCATCAAATTCCTCACACTAAATTTACTATCGGCACTCTTCTTCGAGGTCCCAAGATTGACAAGGATATGATTGAAAATATCGGGAAAATCGCTCAAAATGAAAATGCTATATTTGTCAAAATAGAGCCTGATGATATTGAAAAAATTTATGACAATAAAAATCAACTTTTAAAAAATAAAAGTATTGTTTTAAATTTTCCTGGCCTTGTTGTTTCTCCCAAAGTTGCTTTTTACCCTCATTCTTATATTGTCGATTTAAAAAAATCCGAGGAAGATTTACTTTCAGATATGTCCCCCAAAACTCGTTACAACATCAAGCTGGCCAACAGACATGGCGTAAAAATATCTCATTCCACCAAAGACGAAGATTTCGAAATTTATCTAAAGATGCTTTTTGATACGACTCGTCGTCAAGGATTTTATTTACATTCTGAAAATTATCATCGCCGTCAATGGTCTCTTCTTAAAAATACTGGTATCCCTGAAATTTTTTTAGCCTCTTACCAAGATAAAATTCTGGCTGCCTTTATGATTTTTAAACTAAGAGATCGACTTTTTTATCCCTATGGGGCTTCACTTGACACTCACCGTGAGGTTATGGCTCCAACATTACTCATGTGGGAAGTAATTAAATATGGACAGTCCCTGGGACTTAAAAGTTTTGACATGTGGGGTTGCCTTGGACCTGATGCTAGTGTTAAAGATCAAGGTTATGGTTTTCATCGTTTTAAACAAGGCTTTGGTGGTAATCTAGTTCAATTTGTTGGTACCTATGATTTAGTCATTAACCCTCAGTATTACAAAATATACAATTTAGTTGATAAATATCGCTGGAAATTACTCCGTCTCAAAGCCAGTTTACCCAAACTATTTAAGTAGAAACAACTGTTTATTTGGAATGGACAATATATTCAGGGTGATCAAGTCTAACGACATTAATAAGATTTCCACCAATAACTTTCATCCAAGGAAAATCTGCCCCCGCCCTTCTGTGCTGATCGAAATATCTTCTAAGTGATTCCTTCGATCTCTCAGACTGTCCCGCTACCGGTCTGGTATCATCATGCTTCCAAGTATCTCCCCAACGTGGGAAATCACTAGCAAGTTGCTCCTGAAGATCCGGCAGAATATCTTCATTTACTTTTTGGGGAAATGCTTTTCGATAACCAACCATAGATAAAGCCATATGATTAATCCATCCATCCCTGTCAGTATCACCGGGTAGTAAATCGAAATCGCAAGCAATACCAATTATATCCTCCTCTCCTGTAACATCTGAAATATTAAATCTATTACAAACTGTCCCAACTTTTTCCAAAGACTCAGCTACCAACTCGGGAGAATGTTTTACAAGCTCATTATTATTTGTCATAACTTAATCATATAAGGTGCAAGAGATGTTGTCAATAATTTTTGTTATAAAGATATTAATTCAAAAGAAATATCTAAGCTACCTATTTTGAGTAAATTTTATTAAAATACACTATGTCCGACAACTCAATCACTGATGCTGTTTTTCAGCATACCGCCAGACTTTCCCGCTTAGAAATCAAGCCGGAAGAAGCAAGTATTAAAGATCAGTTAATTGAGGCGGCAAAATATGTGAAAGTTTTAGACGAATTAGACACCAAAGATATCTCGCCGACTTTTCAAGTAAATCATAAAAATAATGTCCTGCGTCAAGATAAAATTGAGCCTTCTTTGTCTCAAGATCTAGCCCTTTCTCAGGCTAAAAAAGTAAGTAATGGTTATTTTGAAACAGCCCCCACTATCAACAAAAACAAATGACTGATTTAAATAAATTAACTTTATTTCAGGCCCGGCAAGGTCTAAAATCTAAAAAATTTACTGCTCCCGAGCTAGTTCAATCTTGTTTAAATAGAATTAAATCACTCGATAAAAAATTAAATTCTTTTGTCACTATTGTTGAAGAAAATGCCTTAAAGCAAGCAAAAACAGTTGATATAAATTTACCTCTCGGAGGTATCCCTTTAGCCGTTAAAGATAATTACTTAACCAAGGATATTCGTACTACTGCCTCTTCTAAACTTCTCGACAACTACATTGCTCAGTACGATGCCACCACCATTGATAAACTAAAAAAAGCTGGAGCCATTATTATTGGCAAAACAAATCTTGATGCTTGGGCACATGGTTCAAGTACGGAAAGCTCAGATTACGGCCCCACTCTCAATCCCTGGAATACACAGCATCTTCCTGGCGGTTCTAGCGGAGGCTCTGCCGCTGCTATCGCTGCTGACGAAACTATTATTTCAGTTGGTTCCGAAACTGCCGGTTCCATTCGTCAACCAGCCGCCTGGTGTGGGGTAGTTGGTTTTAAACCCACTTATGGTCGGGTTTCTCGCTACGGTATTATTGCTATGAAATCGAGTACTGATTCTCCTGGTCCGATTTGTAAAAGCGTTGATGACGCTGCCACTCTTTTGGGAATAATGTCAGGACACGATCCCCTCGATGCCACTTCTATTGACGAAGATCCCTGGAAAAAACCTGAAAGCAGACAAAATTTAAATGGTCTCAAAATTGGCCTACCTCTTTCCTATTTTCCATCCCAAATTCAGCCAGAAGTTAAAGAGGCAATTTTAAAAGCCGCCGAGATTTTCAAAAAATTCGGGGCGCAGATTATAGAACTTCCCGATGTTTTAGACCCTAAATATTCGATTGCCGTTTACACTATTCTCCAGCGTTCTGAAGTTTCTAGTAATCTGGCTCGCTTTGACGGTATCCGCTATGGTCATGATCGTAGTTTTTTTGGCACCGAAGCCAAGCGCCGTATCATGCTTGGTACTTATTCTTTATCTGCCGGTTATTACGATGCCTATTACCTAAAAGCTCAGAAAGTTCGCACCCTTATTTGTCAGGATTTTGATAAGCAGTTTCAAAAAGTAGATGCCATTATCGGTCCCGTCTCTCCCACTACCGCTCTAAAAGTAGGCGCCTCTAAGGGTCAGGCCATGTTTGGTGAGCTTCAAGATATGCTTGTTGAGCCATCGAGTATTGCCGGTTTACCGGGCATCTCTATTCCTTGTGGATTTGACAAAATTGCTTTACCTGTTAGCCTTCAAATAATTGCTCCTCAGCGTCGCGAAGATCTTGTTTATCAGATTGCCAAATTATTTGAAGATAATACCGATTATCATTTGCAGCGTCCAACTTTATGAAAATTACTCCCATTATTGGACTAGAAGTCCACGTTGAACTAAAAACTCAGTCAAAAATGTTTTGTGGCTGTAGTGCCGACCATTTTCATGTCGAAGCCAATACTCATACCTGTCCTGTCTGTCTCGGTCTTCCTGGAGCCCTCCCTGTTCCCAACAAAACAGCCTGCGAATGGTGTGTAAAACTCGGGCTGGCTTTGGGTTGTTCTATCAATGAACAGTCTTTTTTTGAACGCAAAAATTATTTTTATCCAGATCTTGCCAAGGGTTATCAAATTACTCAGCTTCAAAAACCCTTTGCCATCAACGGCAAATTAACAATTGACGATCACGAAATTAGAATCAATCGAGCTCACATGGAAGAAGATACAGGCAAATCAGTTCATGTCGATGGCTCAACTCTACTTGATTTCAACCGCTCCGGTGTTCCTCTTGTTGAAATTGTCTCTGAGCCCGATATCCAGTCAGCCAAGGAAGCCAAAAAATATTTAAATAAACTTCAACAAATTATCCGCTATATTGGTATTTCTGACGCTGACATTGAAAAAGGTTCCATGCGCTGCGAACCCACTGTCAATGTTTGCATCGATGACCAGTTTTATACCCCACTGGTAGAAATTAAAAATGTCGCCTCACTTACCGGTGTTATGAATGCTATAGACTTTGAAATTAATCGTCAGGTCAAACAATTTGAAGAAGATCGCCAACAAAAAAATTCTTCAAATAAAACTACTCGCGGTTGGGACGCTGACAAAAATCAGACTTTTTTACAGCGAGAAAAAGAGGGAAGTGCTGACTATCGTTATTTTCCTGAGCCCGATATTCCCCCAATAATTTTTTCTAAAGAAAAAATCGAGGAAATTCAAAAAAACCTCCCCAAACTTCCCGGCGTTAAAATCTCTGAATATAAAATGCTTGGTCTTTCTGATTACGACGCTAATCTTTTGGCTGAGGACAAAGACTTTTCTGAAATTTTTGACAAAATAATTTCTCTTGACAATTCAAATGAATTTGCCAAATTCTCTGCCAATTTACTTCTTGGCCCTCTTAAAATTATCGAAATTGAAATTGAAAAAATTAATCCTGAATATTTCAAAAAATTATTTGATAAAAAATCAGAGCTTTCTTCTACTGTTATTAAACAATTAATATTAGATTCCTACCAAAGCGGTCTTGATCCCTTAGAAATTGCTCAAAAGCAAAATCTTTTTCAGATCTCCGATACTGGTGCTCTCGAAAAACTAGCGAAAGAAGTGATTGAAACTAATCCTAAGGCGGTTGAGGATTATCATAAAAATCCTCTTGCTATCGGCTTTCTCGTTGGCCGACTGATGAAAGTTTCAAGAGGTAGTGCCAATCCTCAAAGCGGAAAAGAAATTTTGGAAAAATTACTAAAATAAACTTAGTCTATTAAATATTTTTTACTATTGGTGAGTAATTATAAAAGCGAATATCAAAAATTAAATAATGAGCAAAAACTAGCCGTCGACACCATCGAGGGTCCAGTGATGGTTATTGCTGGCGCAGGTACCGGGAAAACTCAAACTATTGCTCTAAGAATAGGCAAAATATTGCAGGAAACCCATGTTAACCCCAGTAATATTTTATGTCTAACCTTTACCGAAAATGCGGCTCTAAACATGCGCGAGCGTTTGATAAATATTATCGGTTCTCCGGCCTACAACGTTCGTATTTCCACCTTTCATGGTTTTTGTAACTCGATTATCAAAGATCATCCCGAATATTTTTTAAAATCTACCGTCGAATCAGAAGCCATCGACGATATCACTCAAATTGAAATTATTCGTGCGCTCATTGATAAATTACCAAGTGAAAGTCCCCTGAAAAATCTCAACTATACCTACTTTTATCAAAAAGATATTATTTCCACCCTCTCCACTCTCAAAAAAGAAAATATTTCCCCCGCCCGCTTTAACGAATTACTAAAATATGCTGCCGAATTTGTGGCCTTAGCCTCACCGCTCGTTGATAAATTAGTAGCTATCCGCGCCACCTCCAAAGCTGCCCTCGAAATTACGGGTCTAGTTTCAGATTTAATAACTAATTCCAAAATTAATCCTCTTTATCAGGTCCGTTTAAAATATTTTTTGACTCTCTACACTTCGCAGGCCTGTACTCTCTCCGAACTCAAAAAAAATGTCAAAGATTTTATTGAAAATCTAAACAGTAGTTTACCCAAGCTTAGGGATTTATCAAATATTTACCAATCCTATCAACGGACTCTATTGGACCGCGGTCTCTACGATTACGAGGATATGATTCTCTGGGTAATCTTAGCTCTTCAAACCCACTCTGAGTTACTTTCACAGTATCAGGAAATTTATCAGTATCTTCTCGTTGATGAATTCCAGGATACTAATTCTTCGCAAATGGAAATATTGAATTTACTTACCAAGGGTCAGGATAATCCCAATCTTTTTGTCGTAGGCGATGATGATCAGTCTATCTTTCGTTTCCAAGGTGCCAGTGTGGAAAATGTTTACACTTTTTATCAAAAATATCAAAAGAATTTAAAACTAATCGTTCTAAAAAACAATTACCGGAGCCATCAATTAATTCTCGATTCATCGAAGGACGTTATCAATCACAATCAAAGTCGGATTACCAGGTACATTAGTAATTTAGATAAATCTCTAAAATCAGTCAGCACCCATGACCCCGACCCTATCAATCTTTTTGCCGCCAATTCCGTGGTTGAAGAAAACTATTGGGTGGCAAATAAAATTAAAAAATTAGTTGACGGGGGAGTTGCCCCCCGCGAAATTGCTGTGCTTTATAGAAATAATGCTGATATCAACGATTTACTACCTTATCTATCACAAAACAATCTACATTATCTCCGTTCCGATGCCGTCAATATTTTAGATACTCCGAAGATTCAGCAGCTTTTAACTCTTTTAAAGTATTTGGCCTCTCCAAGCGATGACACTCTGCTTTTTCATCTTCTTTCCTTTAATTTTATTAATTTTAATTCCTTAAATCTTTATAAACTTTTTCATTCTGTCAAAAAAGACAATTTATCTCTTTCTGAAATTATCTTTGATAAAAATTTCTTAAAAAAGCAAAAATTTTCTCCAAATTTTATTAAAAAAATTAATAACTTTTCTCTCCGTGTCGCTAAAATTGAAAAATTGTCAAAGAATTTACCTGCCGACGAGCTTTTTAATCTAATTATTCGAAAATTTAATTACCTACCCTATGTCTTAAAAACTGGTAACTTATCGCTTTTAAAACAATTAAACACTCTCTATTCCCACCTTAAACAAAGTCTCTTAACTGAAAAAATGGATTTATTTACCTGGGTTAAAAAACTTGATTTACTTTTTGAAAATAATATCCCTCTAAATTCTTTCGCTCTAATTTCTGAAATAGACGAGAGTCTTCGACTGATGACTGTTCACAAAGCCAAAGGTTTGGAATTTGAACATGTTTTTTTGATCAAAGTATTATCAGGAAAATGGGACAATTCGTTTAGTCGCTCTCTAATAAAATTGCCCCTCGGGATTCTTCGCTATGACGTTGCCGCTGGTGACAATTTAGAAGAGGACCGCCGCCTTTTTTATGTGGCCCTGACCCGGGCCAAAAAACAAATTTATCTTTCTTATTCTCGTTTCAATGATTCTCGCCGCGAACAAATGGCCTCGCAATTTATTAGTGAAATTAACTCTAAACTTATTGAAAAGATTTCTTCCGATTCTGCTATTGAAAAAGAATCACTGCTTGCCTTATTCCACCCCTCTGTCCCAAAAATTCAATCAATGAGTCTATTTTCTTATCTTCAAAACTACTTATCTACCAGCTATCGTTTCAATATTACCCACCTCAACTCTTATCTTAAATGTCCTCTCTGTTTTTTCTTTAAAACCATCCTCCGTCTTCCTTACCCCAAAACAAAATCTCTCTCTTTTGGTACCAGTGTCCACGGGGCTTTGGCCTATTTGACGCAGATTTATAAAAAAGAAAATTATTTAATTTCTCTTAGCCAATTTCTTTCTATTTTCGATCTTAATCTAAAAAGGGAAAATCTCTCCAAAAATGATTATCAGGATTTATTAAGTCATGGCCATCAGGTTTTAACCGACTATTATGAGCATTACAAAAATGATTTTAACGGTCGTTGTCTAACCGAGCATGATTTTAAGTTTTTTAATGTCCGCATGGACGATATTCCTTTGACTGGAAAAATCGATAAAATTGAATTTTTATCGGGGCAAAAGGTTAATGTGGTTGATTATAAAACTGGCAAACCCGATTCAAAATCCCAGCAGCTTGGTTCTGAGGGGGATTATTTTCGACAGCTTGTCTTTTATAAATTACTTTGCACTGAGGCCAAGGGCTTTCCTTACGATGTCGTTTCTGGCACTATCGATTTTATTGAAAAAAACAATAAAAACCTTTTTGTTCGCAAAAATTATTCTTTGACTGCCGATGACGTTTCAAAATTAAAATCTCAAATTACGCAGGTTTTTTCAAAAATTAAATCCCTTGATTTTACCCCAAATTCCAAATGTGAAGACAAAGACCACCTTCATTATTTATTTGATAAATATTTTAAATCTTGATAACTGTAATACATTGTATTACAATTAGTCCATGAGACAAATAATCAATATTTCTCTTCCTGAGTCGATGGCCAAGTATGTTAACAATGCTGTTAAAAAAGGCCGATTTGCTAGTAAAAGTGAATTCTTTCGTCATCTTCTTCGTGAACAATCAGAAAATGATTTATATAAAGAATTAAAGAAAGACCAAAAAGAGTTTAAAAAAGGAAATGGTATTTTACTTCACACTTTGAAAGATCTAAGATAATTCTGTGGAAGTACAATATTTACCAAAGTTTTTAAGACAATATCAAAAGATTCCAAAGAAAGTAAAAATAAAAGCCGAAAAACAAGAAGCTATTTTTCGAAAAAATCCTTTTGACCCCAGGCTAAAAACCCACCATTTAATCGGAAAACTAAAAGAATTTTGGTCCTTTTCTGTTGACTACCAATATCGAATTATTTTTCAGTTTGCCGACGAAAATATTGTTTGGTTTTATTTAATCGGCACCCATTCTATTTACAAGTAAAGAAATCTAGACCTGGGTTTCTTTTTTCTCGGTTACCACTCGTCCGCCCTGCCATTGACCCCGATACAAATTAGTCTTTCCTCTAACTTCATAAAACATCATATGAACAATCCTTGCCCCCATTTCAATTTTTACCGTGCATTCACCACTGTTAAATAAGGTAAAGCTAATTTCTCCGCTATATCCCGGAGCTCCATTTCCCCCAGACAATATCACTCCGCCTCGGTACAAAGTACTTCTCAGCCAAAAATTAACCGTCAAATAATCAGGTAAATTTATTTTTTCTATAATAGTTACCAGCACTTGTTGTCCTGGCTTTAGCTCAAAAACTCGACTCTCTGTTTCATCATATTCCATCACCAATTTTGCTTCTACCGATTTTCTGTCTGTTATTCCCAAAAACGTTTCTCCACTTATTTCCCAAACTTTCCCTAGTCGTAGGTCAAAACCACAGCCCTCTGGATTAGTTAATTCTCTTTCTGACAATCCCTCAACTAGTTTTTTCTCTGAAACCAATTTTAACAACTCGTCAACTCCTAAAATCATAAGAAAATAATATCATATGGCTGTTGTTGGTTTTAATTCAACTGGAGTAAAATAATTTGCTTTTTAAAAACAAAATCTTTTTTGTTTCAATACCGAGTCAATTCCAACTTTTCTTTGCATAAATAATCCAAGAGAACTTAAGTAGGGATAGACATTGTTATTATAATTTTCAATTAATCTCGCGTCTCCGCAAGTATTAAGATAGTTTATAAAATCTAGTCCTAGTTTAACTTTTAACTCCAAAGCTCTGGCAATGTTTGCCGCCCATTCTTCCATTATGTAGTCAAACATATTTTCTTTATTTTCTAATTTAACTTTGTTTAGCGGTAATAAAATTATTTTTTTATCCAAACTTGGTTTACATCGTTGATTTTGACTTATATAGCAAACATCATCCCAAATTTCGATTAACTTATTACTTTTAATAGTTAAAGGAGTTTCTCTTTGGTTTGTTTCTTCAATCAAAAAGTCATACAGTTGTAAAATTAAATAATCTATTCCTTTTTCACTAAATTCCTCTAATAATTTTAAATACAAATTTTGGGGATTTTTAAAGATATCCTCAATCTGAATATTTTTATCAATCGGGCAATCAGACTCGAGTGATGTATATTCTGTAATTATTTTGTCAAAGCCCTTTGGTAAGTATTTGTGAAATTCTTTTCCGGCAATTTCAGAAACATAAACAATATTTGTGGGAATTATTAAATCAGTAATTGATAAATCATTATCTAAGAAAAAATCAATAATGTCGTTTAGACAATATAGATAGCTTTTTTTACCTTGATAAATTAGTTTGCTTATTAAATTTAATTCTTGGCGATATTGGTAAAATGGGTGATTTGTATCATTGTTGCAAATAAAATTAACGGTTGGTTTGTGGTAACTTTTCGATAAATGGCTTAAAAAGTTTCTGGTGGTTTCAAATTCAGTCGTTGGAACAATAATTGGATTTTCTTTTCTACCCAGCAAAAAATCAATTACTGACAAAGAAGATACTTCAATTGCCACTCGATAATCATGGAGATTTCTGACGTATCCATCCAAAACCTTCAAAGAAGTTGTTCCGTCAAAACTATTGTTTATTCTAACCATTTTACTGCTGTTAATTATTCAAAAACTAGTAAGTATCGGCATTATATACTATTCTGTGTTCTAGTGTAAAATAATCTATGACCTTTATTTATATCCTCTTGGTTTTAATTCTCCTCGCCATTTTTTATTTCATTTACCTCCAAAAGAACTCTAAACCTAATGAAATAGATTTATCCAAAGCCATTGATACTTTGGTCAAGCAATCAAACGACAAGTTAAACGACAAAAACCTTCAAATTCAAACTGACCTATCCAATAAAAAAGATGCTATTGAAAAAATGATTAAACAAATTAGTGATCAATTAACCACCGTTGAAAAAGATCGTATTGGCACTTTTACCAATCTCCGCGATGCTATTGAGAATAATGTTAAATTGACCAAAGAATTATCTGTCACTACCGAAGGTCTAAAGCGGGTTTTAAGTAATAATCAGCAACGTGGAGCTTTTGGCGAAAAAGTGGCTGAAGATCTATTAAAAATGTCTGGATTTGTCATTGGCACTGATTACACTCGTCAAGAAACTACCGGTGAAGCCAGGCCTGATTTTACTCTCTATCTTCCCGATAAAACAAAAATTAATATCGATTCTAAATTTCCCTACGCCAATATTGTTAATATGAGTGAAACCCCTGATAATGACGAGAAAAAACGATACAAAAAACTTTTTGAGCAGGATATCAAAAAGAAAATTAATGATGTTACCTCCAGAAATTATATTAATCCCGAGGATAATACTGTTGATTTTGTAATTCTTTTTATTCCCAATGAAATGATATTTTCTTTTATTTACGAATCTTTTCCTGATGTTTGGCAAGATGCTTTAAACCGCAAAGTTGTCATGACCGGCCCCTTTTCTTTTACTGCTATTTTACGAATGGTTCGTCAAGCCTATGAGAACTTCCGTTTTCAAAAAAATGTTCAGGGGATAATTACCCAAATTAAAATATTTGGCTCCGAATTTGAAAAATATAATGAAGAATTTAGTAAAATTGGCGATCGTATCGATTCTCTTAACAAGCAATACGATGAAGTAAACAATACACGTACAAAAAAGCTTCAAAAAGTTATTGATAAAATCAACATCGAAGATAAATCAACACCGCCATCACTTACCTCTTGACACTGCTTAGCAGTCCATATACAATAGTGCTAATATGGCTGAACTAACTCAACGACAAATTAAAATTCTAAAATGCATTACCGAGGAGTTTATTGAGTCTGCCTCTCCAGTAGGCTCAGAAACCCTTGAAAGAAAATATAATCTTGGTATATCTTCGGCTACCATTAGAAATGAAATGGCTGCCCTAACTCAGCTTGGCTTTTTAAAAAAAGGGCACCTTTCGGCTGGTCGTTGTCCGACTTCGATGGGTCTAAAATATTATGTTCGCAATTTAATGACTCCCAAAAACATGTCAGTTGGTGATGAAATTGGAGTTAAAGAAAAAGTTTGGAATTATCGAAACGAATTTGAAAAACTTCTTAAAGAGACTACCCGTGAGCTGGCTCAAAAAACCCGTTCCCTCGCCATTGCCACCACTGATCAAGGTTCTATTTATAGTTACGGTGCCTCTAATTTACTTGAAGAACCGGAATTTTATAATATCGATGTTACCAAAACTGTTCTTTCTCTGCTTGACAATCCCAATTTTTGGTTTGACATAATTAGTAAAGCTGGGGTCAATACTGAAGAGCCTTCGTCTCAATTAATTCACCTTTTAGTCGGTGAAGATCTTGGCATGGAACACTTAGAGCCCTGTGGTTTTATTTATCAGACCTATCAAGCCGGACCTCATCGTGGTATCGTCGGTGTTATCGGTCCCGCCCGGGTTCGCTATCAAGTCGTTATCCCCGTTGTTGATTATTTTGCCGAGCTAATTTCCACCATTACCGGTTAAATTTTTTTATGATAAACAAAAAAACTAAAAATAAAACTAATCTAGTGCCTGAAATTCTAAAATTAGAAAGTCAGATAAAAGAACTTGAAGATAAATTAACGAGATCCCTTGCTGATTATTCCAATCTTCAAAAACGTCAAGAAGAACAGCATCAATTTTTCGCTACTCTGGCCATTAGTGCTTTTATCTCGCAGATGCTTTCAGTTTTAGATGATTTCTATCTAGCCCAGGAAAACTTAAAAAATCCTGGTTTACAAATGGCCATCAACAACTTTGAAACTGTTTTAAAAAATCAAGGTCTTGAAACAATTGATGCTCTAAATAAAGAATTCAATCCGGACAAAATGGAATGTTTACAAACTATAAAGGGAGAAACAAATAAAGTTCTTGAAGTTAAAAAACGGGGTTACCTGTTAAACGGACATTGTCTCCGTCCGGCTCAAGTTGTAGTCGGAAAAAAATTATAAATTATTTATTTTATTTAAATAAAAAATATGTCAAACAAAATAATCGGAATAGATTTAGGTACCACCAATTCCTGCGTCGCGGTTATGGAAGCTGGTACCCCAAAAGTAATATTAACCGCTGAGGGTCGAAACACCATTCCCTCTATCGTCGAACCAGTCAAAAAATTAGTCGGCGATCTTGCCAAAAGACAAATGGTTCTTAATCCCTCTGATACCGTTTTTAGTATCAAAAGACTTATGGGTCGTCGTTATGACGATCCTGAAGTCGAAAAAACTAAAAAAATTGTTTCTTACAAAATAGTCGCCGGCAAAGACAAAATGGCGGCCGTTGAAATTGAGGGAAAAATTTATACTCCCCAGGAAATTTCGGCCATGATTTTACAAAAGGCCAAGGCCGACGCCGAAAGATATCTTGGTGAAAAAATTTCTGATGCCGTTATCACTGTTCCCGCTTATTTTGACGATTCTCAGCGTCAAGCGACCAAGCAGGCTGGAGAAATTGCCGGTCTTAACGTCAAAAGAATTGTCAACGAGCCCACTGCTTCTGCTCTTGCCTATGGTCTTGATAAAAAGAAAAAGGGGACTGTGGCCGTTTACGATTTGGGTGGTGGTACATTTGATATTTCCATTTTGGAAATCGGTGATGGTGTCTTTGAAGTTAAGGCAACCAATGGCGATACTTTTCTCGGTGGAGATGATTTTGATCATCGTATTGTAAATTGGCTTATTGAAAATTTTCAAAAAGAACACGGAGTTGATCTTAGCAAGGATCCTCAAGCTCTGCAGCGTATTCGCGAAGCCGCCGAAAAAGCCAAAATTGAATTATCAAGTACTGGTGAAACCGAAATTAATTTACCCTTTATTACTCAAAAAGATAAGGAATCTTTGCATCTGACGGTTAAATTAACCCGATCTGAGCTTGAAAAAATGGTTGATGATCTCATTCAAAATACCATTGGTCCAGTCGAAAAATGTCTCAAAGACGCTGGCATTACTAAGAGCGATATCACTGATGTCGTCATGGTTGGGGGGATGACCCGGATGCCGAAAGTAGTTGAAGTCGTTAAAAATTTCTTTGGTAAAGATCCTAATACTACCGTAAATCCTGATGAGGTTGTGGCTATTGGTGCGGCAGTTCAAGGAGCCGTTTTAACCGGTGAAGTCAAAGACATTGTTCTTTTAGACGTTACTCCTCTTACTTTGGGAATTGAGACCGCTGGCGGGGTTCGTACTCCTCTTATAGATAGAAATACCACCGTGCCTACCAAGAAATCTCAAATCTTTACTACCTATGCTGATTCTCAGCCTCAGGTTGAGATTAATGTTTTGCAGGGTGAGCGGCCCATGGCAGCTGACAATAAAACCCTGGGTCGTTTCATTCTTGATGGTATTGCTCCAGCCCCTCGGGGTGTCCCTCAAATTGAGGTTACCTTTGATATTGACAGCAATGGTATTTTGAGTGTTTCTGCCAAAGATAAAGGCACCAATAAAGAACAAAAAATCACCATTCAAAATGCCACCAATCTTTCCGACGATGAAGTTGAGAAGATGAAAAATGATGCTGAAATGCATGCCCGTGAAGATGAAGAAAAGCACGGTTTTGTTGAAAGTAAAAACAAACTCGACGCCACCATCTTTACTGGAGAAAAAACTCTTAAAGATTTTGCCGATAAAGTTAAGCCTGATGATAAGACAAAAATCGAGGATAAGCTTAAAGCCGGCAAAGAGCTTTTAGCCAAATCTGATGTTAAAAAAGATGAATTTGATAAATTCACTGAAGAATTAAATCAAATGCTTCAAGCTGTTGGTCAAGCTGTTTATGCTCAGCCAGAAGCTAATCAGGCCGAGCCAGAAGCTGGCGCTCCAAAAGCCCAGGAGTCAAAGTCTGACGATAAAAAAGAAGCTGAAGAAGGCGAAGTCGTCAAATAAAAAATGAAACAAGATTTTTACGAAACACTGGGTGTCAGCAAGTCTGCCACCAAAGATGAGATAAAATCGGCCTACCGCAAGCAGGCAATGCAGTGGCACCCAGATCGTAATAAATCTCCCGACGCTGAGGAAAAATTTAAAGAGATCAACGAAGCCTACGAAGTCTTAAGTAATGATCAGAAAAAATCAGCCTATGACCAGTTTGGTCAGGCCGCCTTTGATCCAAATTCGGGTAATTTTGGTGGTCACACCTATACTCAGCAAAACGGCCCCTTTAATTTCACCTGGCAAAGCCAAGGTGGTGGTCAAGGGGCCGATTTTGATTTTGGGGGATTTTCCAATCCTTTTGATATCTTTGAGCAATTTTTCGGAGGCGCTGGTGTAAATTTTGGAGGGCAGCAACGGCGTCAAGTTCCCACTTATAAAATTCAATTATCTTTTTTAGATGCGGCTCTCGGCTGTGAAAAAGAGGTTAGTCTAGATGGCAGCAAAAAAAAGATCAAAATTCCTGCTGGAGTTGACGATGGTCAGAGAATAAAATTTAGAGATTTTAATTTATATATTGATGTTTTACCCGACAAGATTTTTAAACGCGATGGTAATGATGTTTACGTTAGTCAAAGTATTTCTATATCACAAGCAATATTAGGAGATATTATCGAAGTTCCTACTCTTAAAGAAAAATTAAAGCTTCGAGTCAAATCAGGGACTC
>JAQVSW010000028.1 GCA_028700345.1 Candidatus Shapirobacteria bacterium
CCCTATTTTTGTCCAGCCGAATATCCAAGCTGTAGTGGAAAAACGAATTCTTTTGATACACTCCTTATGAATAAAAACAAATATTATTTTAATTCATCAAATAATGTTTACAGCAGTGTGCCGGCTTTAATTTTTAGTGGAAATGGTGCCAGACTGGTTGGCAAAAGCGCTGATTGGGGAAGAGACACCGGGGTTGATAGCGTCATTGCCAGTCAGCCATTATTACTTTCAGGAGGAGAGATTAGATATGGAAATGACAGCGATGTTAAAAGAACTCAAAAAGGAAGTCGTTCTTTTATTGCCTACAGAGGAAATACGGTATACATTGGAGTGGTACGTAATGCGACAGTAGCGGAGGTGGCAAAGGTGCTTAAAAGCTTGGGAATAGAGGGGGCTTTAAATTTGGATAGTGGGGGTTCAACGGCTTTTTGGGCTAACGGCAAATATGTGGCTGGACCGGGACGACAAACTCCCTTTGGAATAGTACTGGTCAAGAAATAAGTTTTGGCAAAATATTTTTAGTTTTCCTTGGGGGGGAGAAATTCTTCACCATTATCACTATTTGTTTCTCCGGCTTTGAGCCAGAGAACATAATCACAACCGGTAGCTTTTTTGGCTTCTTTATCCCAGCCAGAAGTAGAACATTTTTTCATTCTTTTACCACTGGCAGTAGTGTATAAAACTAAATTAGCGCCGCATTTAGGGCATTTTTCATCTATATTTTCACTAGTTCCATTGATCCATTCGATGTAATCACAGCCAATGGCCACTTTCTTTTCTTTATCCCAAGAGCCCGCCGAACATTTCTTCATTTTTTTGCCAAAGCGGGTAACTTGAAGAATAAGAGGAGAGCCACACTTAGGGCATTTTTCATCTAAGGTCTCAGGCTTAACCTCGAGCCATTTAACATAATCACAACCTTCATTTTTATGAGTCTGGGGGTTCCAAGAACCTTTTGAACAACGTTGAAGTTCACGACCAGAGGGAGTTTTGGTGATTTCTGATAAGGGTGCACCGCATTTGGGACAGAGATCAGTTGTTTGAGTCATATTTTATATACTAGCATGGAAAGATGGACGGAGAAAAAGAAGGAAAATATTGTATACTTTAAAGCATGCTTCGATTAAAAAATTCTGAAATATTTAATGATAAAAGTAGATTATAAGGGCATAATTCTGGAAAAAAGATGGAAAATGGACTTTGAATCTAACGGGGTCTTAAATCCTGGTTGTATTTTGGTTGATGGAATTACTTATATGTTTTACCGGGCGGTAAATAAGAATAATATTTCAACCATTGCTTGTTGTCATTTGAAAAAAGGAAAAGTAATTTTTCGATGTGAAAAGCCAATAATAGTGCCTGAATTTGAATATGAAAAAAAAGGAGTAGAAGATCCCAGAATAACTTTTTTGGATGGAAAATATTACTTATTGTATACGGCATATGATGGCAAAAATGCGACAGTGGCTATGGCTACTTCAACTGATCTAGTTCATTTTAAAAAAGAGGGAGTAGTAATTCCCAAGATAAGTTATGATGAAGCTGAAGATATTTTTAGAGTAAAAACAAAACTTAATCCCAGATATAAACTCTTTGAAAGAGTTTATAAAAGTATTAATGGAGATAATATTTTACTCTGGGAGAAGGATGTGACGCTTTTTCCTCAAAAGATTAATGGTCAAATAGCAATGCTACATCGAATTTTGCCAGGTATACAGCTGATTACTTTTGACGAATGGAAAGACTTAAATATTGATTATTGGAAAAAATATTTAGCCGAGCTTGATCAACATATTGTTTTGGATCCGGTCAGTGGTTTTGAAAGTGCCTATGTGGGAGCGGGTTGTGTCCCAATTGAGACAGGGGCGGGCTGGCTTTTAATTTATCACTCAGTAGAGATTAAAAATAAAAAAAAAGTTTACCGGGCAAGTGCGGCCCTGCTTGATAAACAAGATCCTCGAAAAGTATTAAAAAGATTGCCATATCCCTTATTTGAACCAAAAGAAAACTGGGAAAGAGAAGGAATGGTCGATAATGTGGTCTTTCCAACGGGGGCAGTGGTGGAAAATGATATACTTTATATATATTATGGTGCGGCTGACTTAAGAATAGGACTGGTGACTATATCTTTGTCTGAGCTTCTTGAATTACTAAAAAATGAAGGCTAAAAACTCAAATCTAATCAAAAAAAGAAAGGCAATGAGAGCTATTTATATCTCAACCTATATTCCTCAAAAATGTGGGATTGCGACATTTACCAAAGACGTAACCACGGCCATAAACATGCTTAACCCCTATGCTTTGGCGGAAATTATGGTGATTGTTAAAGAAGGTGAGGAAAATTTAGAGTTTCCCTGGGAAGTTAAATACAAAATAAAAAGGAAAGATTTAGGAAGTTATATTCAAGCAGCAAATTATATAAATAATTCTGGCTGTGATGTAGTTTTAATGGAGCATGAGTTTGGAATATTTGGAGGAAATTTTGGTGACTATGCAGTTGATTTTGCCAAAATGATAAAAAAACCATTGATAATAACTTGTCACACTATTCCCAAGGATGCTGAAAGTGGTTATGGAAAAGTATTGAGAGAATTGGGAAAATTAGTTTCTGGAGTGACGGTAATGGCGAGGGATAGTCGAGATAAACTGATTAAAAATTATGAAGTTGACAAAAGAAAGATAGCTTTTATTCCTCACGGGACTCCAGATATTGCTTTAACTTCGACAGAAATATATAAAAAACAAAAGGGACTTGCGGGTAAATTAGTTCTCGGGAGTATTAATTTAATCTCTGAAAACAAGGGTCTGGAATATACGATTGAAGCAGTGGCTAAAATTGCTAAAGTTTTTCCTCAAGTTTTGGGAGTGATTATAGGGCAAACACATCCAGGAGTATTGGAATTTGAAGGGGAAAAATATCGAAAATTTTTGAAAAAAAAAGTTAAGGAGCTGGGGATAGTCAAAAATATAAGATTTGTTGATAAATATTTATCACTTGATGACTTGATTTTATGGCTAAAAACAATTGATTTTTATGTGACGCCTTATCTTGATCCCCAGCAGTCATCTTCAGGAGCTTTGGCCTACGCCATTGGAGCGGGAAAGGTATGTATATCGACTCCTTATAAATATGCCAGTGAAAATTTAGCCAAAGGCAGGGGAATAATTGTACCATTTAAGAATTCAGAAGCAATTGCGAGGGCAGTAATTGAAATGTGGAAAGATCAAGAAAAAATGAAAATAATGCAAAACCGAGCCTATGAATATGGCCGCTTTATGACCTGGACTAACGTTGCTTTACAACATTTAGATATGTTTGAGCTAATTGCAAAAAGAGGCAAAAAGACATGTCAAAAAAAATAAAGACAGAGTGGCTAGGGCGTTTGTCAGAGATGACAACAAAATGGGGGATATATCAGCATAGTATTTATGATAAGGTTGATCCAAAATTCGGCTATGCTCTTGATGATCAAGCGAGGGCATATTTAGTGGCAAAGTGTTTTGGGGAAAAAAAATTAAGTAAGATTTATCTTGATTTTATTAAAAAGGCGGTTAGTAAAGAAGGTATTTGGCAGTTTTTTTATGATAAAAAGGGAGAAATTATTCCTGATAAAAAAGTAAACTGCAGTGAGGATGCCCTTGGGATGGTAGTTTGGGTGTTAATGGAAACAAAAACAGAGAAAAAAATTATGGATCTAATTTTAAAAAAAGTTGAAAATTGGCGATCGCCTCGGGCTATGGCTTATTTACTGCTTGGTTTAGTAAATACTGATGAGGAAAGTGAGCTGGAAAAAATGCTAGTAAAAAAAATAATTAAATCTTTTAAAAAAGAAGCAGGATGGGCTTGGTTTGAAGATTATTTGACCTATGCCAACGCTATTTTACCTTGGGCTTTGTGGCGACAGGGAAGAATAAGAAAGGATAGTGGGTCACTTAAAGTAGCCAAAGAGGCCACCAATTTTTTGACTGAGACTTGTCGGGAGGGAAAGCTGCCGATGCCAATTGGCTGTAAAGGGTGGTATTTTAAAGGCGGAGTAAAAAATAAATATGATCAACAGAGTGTGGATGCTGGCTATATGGTCTGTTGCTTAAAAGAGGCTTATCTGGCAACAAATAACGATTATTATTTAAAGGAGGCGAGGCGATGGTGGGACTGGTACTGGGGTAATAATACTCAGGGAGTGGTAATGGTTGATAAAAAAGGAGCCTGTTTTGATAGTGTTAGCGAAAAAGATAAAGTAAATTTGAATCAGGGAGCAGAATCGACAATTACTTTTTTAATGGCTTATTGCTGTCTTGTCGATACTTTTGATATTTAGGGTACAATAAATTATGAGTGAAATGGGTAACTGGTATCAATCTTTAATTAAACCAAGCTGGAGTCCACCGGCCTGGCTTTTTGGACCTGTCTGGACGGTCCTCTATATTCTGATTATTATTTCTTTTGGCAAAGTAATTCAGAGCTTTTTTAAAAAAGAAATCCCGTTTTTAATCTTATTGCCTTTTATTTTAAATATAATTTTTAATTTAATTTTTACCCCACTTCAATTTGGACTCAGAAGTAATTTGCTGGCGGCTATTGATATTACTCTGGTACTTATTACTTTAATTTGGGCAATGGTAGCTATTTATCCAACTTTTAGATGGGTAACCTTTATGCAAATTCCATATTTAATGTGGGTGTCACTGGCAACAGTCTTGCAGCTGTCAATTTTGTTTTTGAATTGAAAGAGAAATAATAAATAGGAGCTGGTGTAAAATAAATCATGTCTTTGATTTTGCTGTTTTTAGCATTGCTTTTAGGGGTAAACAAAATTGAGGCTAAATCATATACAATTAAACCGGTAAGTATTAGAGCCGAGATAAATAGGGACGGGTCGATGCTGATTGAAGAAAAAAGAACCTTTAATTTTAGCGGAGACTATACTTTTGCTTTCCAATATATCGATAAGAAAGGGGAGAGAAATGAGCCTTATAGTTTAAAAGAAATTAAAATTTGTGAATCGACTGGATGCTATAAGCAGATTGAACCGGATGATGTGGCTAAAGTGCCGATGACCTTTTATATTAGAGATGAGGGAGACCGCTATTATATTAAATGGTTTTATAAAGCTAGTAGCGTGAGTAAAGACTTTGTCTTAAGTTATTTAGTTGCCAATGCGGTTACTCTAGAGCGGGATGTAGCGCAGATTTACTGGCAGGCAATAGGCGGTGATTGGGAAATAATGCAGGAGCAGGTTAAAATTGATTTTATTTTGCCTGAGGGAATAGATGGAAGCCAAATTCAAGCTTGGGCGCACGGACCCATTGAGGGTAAGGTTTCAATTCCGACCAGTGAAAAAGTAAGTTTAGAAATATCGAGTTTACCCATAAAAACTTTTTTTGAAGCTAGAATTTTGCTGCCCAAAGATACTTTTAATGGGGGAACACTAGGGATTAAAACAAAAGCTGAGATTGTAGCTGAGGAAGAGAAATTTATATCTGAGACCCAAAAAGAGATTAAGTTTAATTTATTTAAAAATGCTTGGATGGGGATTTTACTTTTAGTGCTAGCGGGGTGGCAAGTGAGAAAATTAATAACAAAATTTAAGTTATTTAAAAAATATAGCCAGGATAAAAAATTACCCAAAGCGTCTTTGTCAGGGAGGTGGTGGGAGCCGCCAAGTGACATTGATCCGGCTCAGGTGGAGCAGTTGATAAGCGGCCAGGAGACTTTGACTTCAAATTCGCTGACAGCGACAATTTTATCCCTAGTTAAGGATAGATTTTATAAAATTAGTCGAAGTGAGCAAAAAGAAGGTTTTATTTTTAAAAAATATAAATACTTTATAGAATCAATAAGAGATAATAAAAAAGAAGCCTCCTCGATTCAACAACTAGTAATTGATTTATTGGATGAAATTGGTGGAAGTGAAGGAAAAATTGCTTTGGATGAAATTAGTAGCTGGTTTAGAATTAATCAAAGCCGAGCAAGAAGATTTTTTAAAGAGATATTTCCTAAAAAAGCTTTAGCGGAAAATATCGCTGAAAACTACTTTGATAAGGAGGCGGCGGAAATGGAGGGAAAGTATTTACCTTGGGTATCAATTTTAGTTTTTATGCTGGGGATATTTTTGATTGGCCCACTAGCTTTGTTTGGAATGATTACTATTTTGGGTATGATTTTAAATGTTTCTTTGGCCTTTTTTATTTTAATTATTGGCGCTATTATGGAATCTTCGGTTCAAAAAAGAACAGAAAAAGGGGCGCAGGAGGCGGCCAAATGGCTGGGTTTTAAAAAACATCTTCTGGAATATAATCAAACAGTCAAAGATCCCATAGATTCGGTCATAATATGGGAAAAATATTTAGTTTATGGAACAGTGCTGGGAGTGTCAATCAAAGCCTTATCAGAACTGCCGATAAATTTAAATTCACAGGACCAGGCCATGGTGGGAGCCTATTGGGGCGGAGTGGGGAGTGATTTTGGTGGTAGTTTAACGTCGATAGGAGAGGCGATGAATAGTGTTAACAGTGCGGTGTCTTCAAGTTATGGAGCCTCGGGGGTTGGGAGTAGCGGTGGAGCTTCTGGTGGAGGCGGAGGTGGAGGCGGTGGAGGTGGTGGAGGAGCCGGCTAAAATTACAACTAAAAACCCCCCTTCGATAAACTCAGGGGGGTTTAAATTACTCGGAAATTAATAATTAATATTGATTTCGAGAATAGTTGTCATGTCGTGGAGGACGGTCTTCCATAGGTCTGGCCTCGTTGACTTTGACAGTGCGGCCATCAAGTTCTTTACCATCCCAGAGGGTTATGGCAGCTTGAGCTTCTTCTTCAGTGGACATTTCCACAAAACCGAAGCCTTTTGATTGACCGGAGAATTTATCTTTGATAATAACAGCGGAGACGACGGTCCCTGCCTCGGCGAAAGATGCGCCTAGAGTGTCATCAGTGGTCTGAAAAGACAAGCCACCGACATAGAGTTTCTTATTCATTTTTTACTTACAAAATACTAAAAGGACGCTCCAGTATACTTTATTTGAAGAAAAATTGATATAAGGGGCTTTAAATGAGTCTTAGCTTTAATTCTTAAAGATGAAAAGTTTGTCTATTTTTGTTTTTAGAGCCTGAGCAACTCTATGGGCTAATTCAAGTGATGGCATATATTTGCCTTGTTCTAGGTAAATAATGGTTTCACGACGAACATTAACGAGGCTAGCGAGCTTTTCTTGAGTCAAGTTACGAATCGAGCGGTACTCTTTGATTTTATTTTTCATAGTTAGAAATATCTAACTAGCTAATGTTAGAAACATTTAACCTGATTGTCAAGGTAGGTGAATATGCTATAATCTCTAGATTAAAAATTAGATAGTTTTGGGTTAAATTAATACCCCCAAAAATATAATCCTCCTTCGCTTAAAATTATTATTTGTTTTTTAAGCTACGGACGGACAAGTAAAAACTATATGAAAACAAAAACAGTCAATAGAACAGGAAAAAGTTTGGTTAAAAAAGCTTTGGTAGTTGGTGCCAAAAAGACAAAAACACTTGATAAGGAAAAGCTAAAGGAAGCTAACGAAAAAATTAAATCAGAAAAGGTCCTTCGACAAGCTCAGGATGAACCTAAAATTGAAGTTAAGAAAGATACAGTAAAAGAGGATAAGAAATATACTTTAACGATTGATGTTAAGGATCTTTTAATGGCTGGAAGCCATTTAGGTCATAAAATATCTAAAACTAATCCCAAAATTAAAGAGTATTTGTATGAAGCCAGAGAAGGGATTCAACTTTTTGATTTGAATAAAACTTTTGAAGGTCTGGAAAAAGCTTGCAATTTTATCTATAACGCCAAAAGAAACGGGAAACAGATTGTGATGCTGGGAACTAAAAGACAGGCCAGAGAAGTAGTGCGAAGAGTCGCTTTAGATGCGGGAGTGCCTTATATTACTGATAGGTGGCTCGGAGGCACTGTTTCCAACTGGAGCGAGATTAAGAAAAATATTAAAAAACTTAATGATATTAATAGTGGTCTTGAGAGTGGTAAATACGCCGAGATGAGCAAAAAAGATTTATCAGAACTGAACAAGGAAAAGATTAGATTAGAAAGAATGATAGGGGGTTTGACAAAGTTGGATAAGCTTTTTGACATTATTTTTGTGGTTGACGCAGGTTTTGAAAAAACGGCGATTAAAGAGTCGCGGGAAAAAGGAATAAAAGTGGTTTCGATGGTTGACACTGATAGTAATCCGGAAAAGGTTGACTTTGCCATTACCGCCAATGATGACAACGTTAAAAGTATTACTGTAATCGTTGAGGAAATTGGTCGGGCGATTAAGGCAGCAGGGGTTAAATAGTTAATTAGTTTAATAGTAAATAGTAAAACTATGGAAAATACAAAAATAATTGAACTAGTAAAAAAAATTAGACAAGAAACTGGCCTGGGGATTATGGAAATTAAATCAGCTTTGGAAGAAGGTGGAGGAGATGAAAAAAAAGCTAAAGAAATATTAAAAGCTAAGGGCTTTGAAAAGGCAGAAAAAAGAGCCGAGAGGGAAACTCATCAGGGAAGGATAGCTACTTATACCCACAGTACCGGTAAAATT
>JAQVSW010000002.1 GCA_028700345.1 Candidatus Shapirobacteria bacterium
TATTAGGGGCAGTAGTTTTGGTGGTCCTAGTGTCGACGAATATATTTATGTTCCTTTTGCTATTGCCAGTGATATTGCTGGCGACGAAAACATTCAACAAATTATTATCAAAGCCGCCGATAAAAACCAAATCGAATCAACTAAAGAAAAAACCAAAGACATTCTTTTAAAAGATTACGAAGAAGACGCTTTTTCCGTCTTCGACTCCGCCCAACTTCTAAATTCTATCAACGCCATTATTAGTACTCTGACCATCGCTCTCACTGGCATTGCCGCCATATCTCTGGTTGTCGGTGGCATTGGTATTATGAATATCATGCTCGTCACTGTCTCTGAGCGAACTCGGGAAATAGGTCTGCGCAAAGCTATTGGTGCCTATCCTCGGGCTATTTTAATTCAATTTTTATTTGAAGCCATTATTCTTTCTGGTCTTGGGGGACTCATCGGCATTATTCTTGGTTCTCTTGGTACTTTTGCTATCAACAACTTTTTTCCAGCCAGAGTCACTCCTGGTTCCGTCATCCTTGCTTTTGGGGTCTCATTTCTGGTTGGCATTATCTTTGGTGTTACTCCCGCGCGCAAAGCCAGCAAACTATCTCCCATCGAAGCTTTAAGATATGAGTAAAATTTTCTGCTAATATTAGTTAGTGAAACAAGAATTAAAAAATCATTTATTGCCACTTCTCGCCATCTTTATTCTCACCTCTCTCCTTTGGATATTTCAAAAAGCTGTCTGGTACAATTTTATTTTTCTCTTTTTCGGTCTACTTTGGGGTTCTTTTTTTCTTGACATTGATCATTTAATTTATTGGTTTTATCTTGAGCCAAATCTTGAAGAAAGTCGACTAGCTCAAATAGCCTGGAAAAGGGGAGATTTTAAATCTCTTTTAAGGCTTCTTGAATCCACACACCTCCTTCACACCAATCTCATTTTTCACCACTATTTTTTCCAAATCATAATTACCCTCATTTCTTTTTTTGTCTTTACTTCCAGCAGTGCTATCTTTCCCAAAGCCTTTCTCCTGGCTATCAATATTCATCTCCTCACTGATGAAATTATAGATTTTCAAAAAGACCCCGAGCATCTCAAGCTTTGGCTCTTTGCCAGGGAAAAGAAACAGCTCCCCACCCATGCTTTAAAATATTACCTTTTAACTCTAGTTATTATTAACCTCCTCTTCACCACCTTTTTAATCAGCTCTCAATGATCCAGATTTCTCCCGATCTTTTTTCCACTGCCAAAAAATACCTCTCCCCCCAGCAGGATGCTTTGATTAACGATGTCCTAATTGTTTTAAAATGTCTCGAACACAACCATATTAATGATTATTCTTTTATCGTTGCTCCGATTTCCAAGGCCTACGAAGGTTATCTCAAAGATTTTTTTCTAAAAACTAATATTATTGACAAATACAATTATGAAAGTGATCGCTTTCGAGTCGGCAAAACTCTCAATCCTTCACTCCGTTATAAAAGATTTTCCATTTATCAAAAACTAGCTAATTTAAGCGAGGAAGGGGAGCAGTTGGCCGAAAAATTATGGACCGCCTGGAAATATGGTCGTAATGAAATTTTTCACTATTTTCCCAATAATATTAAAAATTTAACCAGAGCTGAAGCTGAAGAGAGAATTGCTATGCTTCTGGATGCCATTGTTAGCTCAGGCCTTTTTTACAAAAAATATCTCGAAGGTAATTTGTTATAATGTCTGATATGTCAAAATTTAAAATCGTTTTAGACCAAGAAAAATGCATCGGCTGCAACACTTGTCCCTTAATTGACCCTGATACTTTTGAAATAGATACCACCATTTACAAAGCCAAAGTCAAGGCTCAGCCCCAGGAAATAAGTGAAAAAACCAAAACCGCTGTCTCTTCCTGTCCGGTGGGAGCAATTAGTATTATTGAAGAAAATAATTAATTATTTATTTCTCTTTTTATGAAAAAAGTTAAAAAAATCGAAAATCAGTACATAAAAATTCCCAAAGTTATTAATATCCCCACACCTACAGCTCTCGCCTTGGGACTACTTCTTTTAGCCACCTCTTTTTATTCTGGCTATGCCTGGAATAAATCAAGAAGTGGCCCTTCATCTACAAGTGCCGACTCTAATACCATAACTTTTGCGGCTCAAAAAAGCCAAAAACCAGAATTAAAATTTTTCGTTATGAGTTTTTGTCCCTACGGCAATCAAATGGAAGATGTCCTGCGTCCTGTCTTTGATTTAATCAAAGACAAGGCCGATATTACGCCTCATTATATTTTTGATAAAATCGAAAATCTTGACACCTACTGTAAAAGTCGTAGTGGTGATCCTTCTCAATGTCCTCTTTATGTCGAAAATAAATATTTTACCACCGAAGCTGAATGTCAAAAAACTATAGCGCAAAGTTTAGCTGATTGTAAAAATGAAAGCGCTTATATTAAATCAGACAAAGGCGTTATGTATGGCTCTCTTCACGGTCGCCAAGAAGCTAATCAGGATGTTCGTGAAATTTGTGCCTGGAATTTAGCCAGCGACAAAACGATGTGGTGGAATTTCGTTGGCAACGTCAACAAAAATTGTACCGACAAAAATGCTGATACTTGCTGGGAAGATCAAGCCAAAAGTGCCGGCTTTGATACCGCCAAAATTACTGAGTGTTTCAATAAAGAAGGCATTGATTTAATTGAAAAAGAAATTGCCTTAACTACCCAGTATGATGTCTCTGGTTCTCCCACTGTTTTAATTAATGAGGTAGCCTTTCCCCCAGAAAGTGCCTATACCCAAGATGGTAAAGGCTCTCTCAAAATTGGGAGTAAAGTTGCCACCCAAGATCGCTTCCGCACCCCCAATGTGGTCAAGGAAGCTCTCTGCGCCTCTTTCCAAAAAAGTCCTAGCGAATGTAAAAGCGAAATCCCAGATCTAACAGGTGAATCTGTTCCTGCTGGTGGCTGCTAATCAATAAGATTAAAATTAAAAATCCCCCTGCAATGGGGGATTTTTTGATATAATATCTACATGAAAGCATCAGAATATTGGAAAATACAACACCAGAAATATTCCAACCAAGATTGGATTTTAAAACCTAGTATTTTTGCAAAACAAATAATTAATTTGCTATCAAAAAAGGGAAATCTAATTGATCTTGGAGCAGGACAAGGCCAAGATAGTCGTTTTTTTGCGGATCATAATTTTCAAGTTACCAGCACTGATTTCACTGTCGATGCTCTGGATATTTCTAAAAGTAAATCAAAAAATCAAAATATTAATTTCCAAATTGTAGATTTAAGTAAAAAACTACCTTTTGACGATTCTTCATTTGATATTGTTTATTCCCACCTAGCTCTTCACTATTTTGACAATAAAACTACTCAAAAATTGTTTAGTGAAATATATCGTATTTTAAAAAAAGATGGAATTTTTGCGACTTTAGTAAATACCATAAATGATTCTGAAGTTACTGAATCAGAAAAAATTGAAAAAGAATATTTTTTCAGTCCAGTTGGAATTAAAAAAAGATTTTTCTCATTATCGTCTTTTCATCAATTAATAGAAAATAGGTATAAAATAATAATTCTTGATGAAAATGGCAAAACATATAAAGATGATATTGAAAATCTAATTAGATTTATAGGTAAAAAATTATGAAACTAAATTCTCACCAGCTTCGCCAAAGTAGAGTAGGGGAGTCGCAAAAAAAACAAAAACTCTTAAAACGCCAACCCCTAGTTTTAGTGCTCGACAATGTCCTTGATACCTACAACATTGGCTCTTTTTTTCGTTTGGCAGACGCTCTCGGAGTCGAAAAAATCTATCTTTGTGGCTCTGTCGTCACTCCTCCTAATATCAAAATTCACCGTGCCTCCATTGGGACCTGGAAATGGGTTCCCTGGCAGCAAATAAATTCCACGCGGGACTGTCTCTTAAAACTTAAAAAAGACGGTTACCATCTAGTTGCCTGTGAACAAGGCGAGGGGAGTGTTCTCTATCAAAAAGCCAAATATAAATATCCCCTGGCTATTGTCGCTGGTAGTGAAAATAATGGCATCTCTAAAGATATTTTAAAAATTTGTGATCAAATCATCGAAATCCCTCTTTATGGGGTCAATATTTCCTTAAATGTGCTCGTGGCCACCGCCATTATTGCTTTCGACTGTCTAAAAAAACTGAATAATTTACCCGAAACTTCGGCCAAATAATAGTAAAAATTCTGACCTATTTTGATACGGTTTTATCATTTTTTTTAGCCTATCTTTCCGTTAAATTTGCTTATTGTCAAGCTATTTTTATCTGTTACAATTAATTTATCCCTAAATATTCTAAATATTTTAGAATTTAGACTTTAGGCTTTTTTTATTTTTATATGCCAGAAACTACAGATTATACTTCAAAACAAATTGTTGTTCTCGAGGGTCTTGAACCGGTCAGAAAGCGTCCTGCCATGTACATAGGTTCAACTGATACCACCGGGCTCCATCACTGTCTCAATGAAATAATTGATAATTCTATCGACGAGGCTCTAGCCGGCTTTGCCAAAAATATTTGGATTATCATTCATCCTGATAATTCTGCTACCGTCGCTGATGATGGCCGAGGTATTCCCATCGACATCATGCCCAAATACAAAAAACCCGCCATCGAAGTCATCATGACTACTCTTCATTCGGGTGGTAAATTTGAAGGTACCGCCTACAAAGTCTCCGGTGGACTTCACGGAGTCGGCGCCGCCTGTGTTAATGCTCTTTCTACTCTTTTTCAGGTTGAAGTTCGTCGAGAAAGTGAAACTCATTTAATCGAATTTTCCAAAGGTAAGATTAAAACAAAATTAACTACCATCCCTAAGACTAAAATTGAAAGATTGGAAACTATCCTTCCTGGTGGCGTTACCGGCACCACCACCACTTTTTATCCTGATCCGGAAATCTTTAAAGAAACCACTGAGTTTGACAATAAAACCATTATCAAATCACTCAAAGATAGAGCCTATTTAACCAGTAAAATTTATTTTCATCTTTTTGATGATCGTCACCAGACTGAGCATCATTACTATTTTGAAGGAGGAATTCTCTCTTTACTTCGAGAACTAAATAAAAACAAAAGCGCTATTCACGATCCAATTTATATTCATGGCGAAAGCGATGGCGTTGATGTTGAAGTTGCCATTCAGTACAATGATTCTTTTCAAGAAAATATTTCTTCTTACGTCAATATTATCAATACTCATGAGGGTGGTACCCACTTGACAGGATTTAAAATAGCCCTAACTAAAGCCATTAAAGACTACGCCGAGCGTAAAGAGATGGTTAAAAACAAAGATGATACGATTACTGGTGATGACGTTCGTGAGGGCCTGACTGCCGCTCTATCCATCAAAATGGGGAGTAAAGATCTCCAGTTTGAAGGTCAAACCAAGGGCAAGCTGGGCAATTCTGAAGTTCAACCCATTGTCAACAAAATAGTCAGAGAACAACTTGATACTTATTTTGAAGAACATCCCGATACTGCCAAAATTATTGTTAGTAAAGCCCTACTTACCATCCAAATTCGTAAAGCGGCTAAAGCCGCTAAAGACGCCATTATGCGCAAAGGTGCTTTTGATTCTATGGGTCTTCCCGGAAAACTAGCTGATTGTCAAAGTAAAAAACCTGAGGAATGTGAAATTTATATCGTCGAAGGAGATTCAGCTGGTGGTAGCGCCAAACAGGGGCGAGACCGTAAATTTCAAGCGATTTTACCACTCTGGGGAAAAGCTCTAAACACTGAAGGCATGAGACTGGATAAAGTGGTTGGTTCTGATAAATTAAAAGATTTTATTATTGCCCTAGGTATGGGCATAGGTGATACATTTAATTTAGAAAGGCTTCGCTATCATCGGATTATTTTAATGTCCGATGCTGATGTTGATGGAGCTCATATTGCTACTCTTTTACTGACATTTATTTACCGTCACCTTCCAGGTTTAATTGAAAATGGTTATGTTTACATTGCCATGCCTCCTCTTTACAAAATCAAGCAAGGTAAGGAAGTTAAATATGTCTATACCGACGAAGAAAAAGAGGTCCATTTAAAAACTCTTGATCTTTCAAAAAATTATGATATGCAGCGTTACAAGGGTCTCGGAGAAATGAATCCCCAGCAGCTATGGGATACTACCATGAATCCTGAAAGCAGACAGTTAAAAAGAATTTCTGTTGCCGATGTCGAAAAAGCCGATGAAATATTTAGAATTTTAATGGGTAATGAAGTTCCACCCCGTAAAAAATTTATTGTTACTCATGCTCATTTAGCTAATTTGGATATTTAAATTTATGCCCATAGATAAACAAAAAAACACTATTGTTAATGACACTCCAGCTTTTGTCAATAATATTGGCAAAATCATCGAAATGGATATTGTCCCCGAAATGGAGAAATCATATTTGGATTATGCTATGTCAGTTATCGTGGCTCGGGCTCTGCCCGATGTTCGTGATGGACTAAAACCCGTTCATCGCCGAATTATTTATGCCATGGATCAAATGGGACTAACTCCAGGCGGTCGTTTTACTAAATCAGCTAAGGTTGTCGGTGAAGTACTGGGTAAATATCATCCCCATGGTGATATGGCAGTTTACGGCTCCATGGTCCGGATGGCTCAAAGTTTTTCCCTACGCTACCCACTTATTAATGGTCAAGGAAACTTTGGCTCTATTGATGGCGACCCTCCAGCTGCCATGCGTTACACCGAAGCCAAACTAAGTAAAATTGCCCCAGAAATGATTCTCGATATCGACAAAGATACTGTCTCCTTGGTTGACAATTTTGATGCTACTTTAAAAGAACCCGAAGTTCTACCCACTCGTATTCCAGGCCTTCTTCTAAACGGCGCTGATGGTATTGCTGTCGGTATGGCCACCAAAATTCCTCCCCACAATTTAAAAGAACTTTGTGCCGGTATTGATCACATTTTAGATACCGCCACACTCGAAAAACAAGAAAGTGCTCTCGAAATCAACTCCATTTTAAACAAGGGTCTGAGCACTCAAGAAATTGTTTTAAAACCAGTGCGTCAGCTTGAAAAATTATCTTTTAATTTTGAAACTACCGCCACCATCGAAGATTTAACCAAATTTATAACTGGACCTGATTTTCCCACCGCTGGCGAAATTTACGGTAAAACCGGCATTTTAGAAATGTATAATACCGGTCGAGGCAAATTCACTCTCCGTGGCAAAACCAATATTGAAGAGACTAAGTCCGGCAAAATTAGAATCATCATCACTGAAATTCCTTATCAGGTAAACAAGTCTGAGATGATTAAAAAGATTGCTCAGCTCGTCACCGACAAAAAAATTATTGGTATTTCTGATCTTCGCGATGAATCCGATCGCCATGGTATTCGCGTCGTTATTGAAATTAAAAAGAACGGTAAACCCAAGGCAATTCTTAACAAACTTTTTAAATATACTGCCTTGCAATCTTCATATTCTGCCAATCTTTTAGCCTTAGTAAACAACATTCCTCAAACCCTAAACCTTCGTCAAATTTTACTTCTATTTTTGAGACACAGGGAAACTGTTATTCGTCGCCGCTCAATTTTTGAATTAAAGTCCGCCTATATGCGGGCTCATATTCTTGAAGGACTTAAAAAAGCTCTTGATGTGATTGATGAGGTCATAAAAACTATTAGGGCTTCAAAATCTACTGATGATGCCAGGGACAATTTAATGTCTAAATTTGGATTTACTGATCTTCAAGCCAACGCCATTTTGGAAATGCAACTCAGGCGTCTAGCCGCTCTCGAACGCCAAAAAATTGATGATGAATACAGTGAAGTTGAAAAATATATTGCCCATCTTACCTCTATAATTACTGTTCCCGATAAAATGGTTGAAGTGTTAAAAGCTGAAAATAAAGAAATTTCTGAAAAGTATTCCGACCCTCGTTTAACTAAAATCTATGCCAAGGGTCTTGAAGATTTTAGTGATGAAGATCTAATTCCCAATGAGGCGACTCTGGTAACTCTAACTCGAGGTGGTTATATCAAAAGAGTCCCCATGGAAACTTATCGGACTCAGCAGCGTGGTGGCGTTGGGGTTATGGGCATGGCCACCAAAAGTGAAGACGAGGTTGATAGTCTTCTTTTTGTCGATACTCACGACGATCTTCTTATTTTCACCAATAAAGGTCGCTGTTTCAAAATTAAAGTATGGGACATCAACGAAAGTAGCCGTCAATCAAAAGGTCAGGCGGTTATTAACTTAATCAACATTATTCAGGGCGAAATCGTTCAGGCAGTTCTACCCATCAGTAAAAATAATCCCGCAAAATACATTCTTTTAGCCACTAAAAAAGGGACCATCAAAAAAACCGCCATTGAAAAATTTAAAAATATTCGTCAATCAGGGCTAGCCGCCATTAAACTTGATCCCAAAGATGAATTAATCTGGGCCAAGCTCACCTCAGGCAATGATCAAATCTTTATGGCTACTCACATTGGCAAATGCATCCGTTTTAACGAAACTGATTGCCGTCCCATGGGTCGACATACGAGGGGAGTTCGTGGTATCTCTCTCAAAGAAAATGATTATCTAGTTGGTATCGATGTTTTACCTCAAAGTGTAGCCGCCATCAAAGAAGAAAAGAAGGGAAAATTTTTCCGTCATCTTTTAATTATTACTGAAAACGGAGTCGGTAAACGTAGTGACGCCTATCTCTACCCCCTCCAAAAAAGAGGCGGTTTTGGTGTAAAAGTTGCGAATCTTACCAGTAAAACTGGCAATCTAGCCGCTGCGGTTGTCGTCACTGAAAAAGACGATCAGGTCCTTTTTGTCAGTAAAAAAGCGGTCACTATAAAACTACCGTTAAAAAATATACCCACCCTTTCTCGAAATACTCGGGGTGTCATTTTAATGAGATTAAAGAATGATGACAAGGTCAGCGCCATGACTATTCTTCAAAGAAACGATGGAGAAGGGGAGCCACCTAAAAAAATATAGGATATAACTATATAATAATTATAGGATATCTACTTTAAATTTAGCTTTAATAGCAGTCAAAACCCCTCCTTGCTAACTAGGCTCGAAAAATTATTAAAGTCTAAAAATAGGCAAAAACACAATTTCAATAGGCTAGGGGAGTGATCAACACAAAAAATTCCCTATCTTTCTAGTAAATACCCAAACTATAGGACACACCTGTTACATATATTATTTATTTCCTGAATGAAATTTTTCATGAATTTCGCGAAGCCGAGCATCAGTGACATGAGTATAAATTTGAGTCGTGGCAATATTTTTATGACCGAGCATTTCTTGAACCGATCTAATGTCAGCCCCACCTCGAAGCAAATCCGTCGCCATCGAATGTCTTAAGGTGTGAGGAGTAGCATCAACTGGCAATTTAGCCAGACGAACATAATGCTTGACCATTCTTTCAATCGAGCGGGGACTAAGTCTCATCTTTTCCTCTTCACTAATAATTTCCCTTTTCCCCCCATAGCGAATAAACAGGGGTCTATCTTTATCACTTCTCGTCTTTAAATATTTATCAATATAGATAGCCGCTCTTTTACTAATATAGACCACTCTCGCCTTCCCCCCCTTGCCAATTACGCCGAATTCGCGGGTATTTAGGTTAATTTGATCACGATTAAGCCGTGTCAGCTCAGAAACCCGAAGACCAGTTGAAAATAAAAGTTCAAGTATTGCTCTATCTCTAACACCTACTTTTGTCGAAAGAATAGGCTGATTTAATAGTCTTTCTATTTGTTCACCATTTAAAAATTTTAAAGAATGATCCTTATTTTTGGGCACATCAATTTTTTCTGGCTGCATTACTTCATAGTCATTTTTAATCAGCCATTTTAAAAAAGACCGTAAAGCTATGACATAATAACCTTGAGTAACGATTTTCATTTCACCATCAATTCCCGGTTGTCTTGACAAATATAATCTAAAATTTCTAATTGTTTCTTGATTTATATCAGAGACCTGTGGCGACGGCTCACCCTGACTCTCTAGATAAGTCAAAAGAACTTCTAAATAATGCTGGTAATTTCTAACAGTCAGTTTAGAGCAATTTCTTTCCACCTCTAAATGTTCGAGAAATCTTCTGATTCCTGTCGCTAAATCTAAATTCATATCTTATTCTAACATCCAAAAATAAAAAACGTGCGTTTACGGGCCTCTAGTGAAGTCACATATATATTATACGGTATTTTAGGCATAATCATAAATTACCCTCTTTAAAAGAGGTGGGGGAAGTAGTCAAGAGGGAATTTTAAGCTAAAGACAGATTTTGGGTGGTCAAGGGCACAAGAGAGGAATTAAGCCTTTTATTTAAAAGTCCAAAAACAATAATTGGATTTTAAGTTTTAGAATTTAGGTTTTTGTATTAATTTGTATTTTTGCCTCTCCCCTCCACTTCCCACTTAAGTATAGTCGTAAAAGATACATTGTGCGACATAATAAAATCAACTACCCCTCTGGTGGGGAGCAACTATCTTTTCCTTTTAGTCTTTAGGTTTTATGCTTTTAACTTTTTTTTATATTTCTGCTCTTTCTCTCCCTACCTCTCTCCTGAGGGTCACTCTCGTCTTGAGAAGTGATATAGTCGATTGCTAAATAGTTTTCCACACAGACTATATCATACTATATCAATTATATGTCCTATAATATCCTATAATTATTGTGAAAATTATAGGATATGTCGTGAAAACCCTCTCTCCACTTCCCCACTCCCCGGCCCTATATCATATTTTTTGCCTATTATTCAATAACTATTTATCTATTAAACTATTTATCTAATCTATCCCCATCTCGTTACCAGAATAATAGCCAAAATCACCGCCACCCCTATATAGCTATAATTTAAGACCACTCCCCTAAAGAGTCTATCTCTAATTTCTGCCTGTAATAAGCCAGTAATTGCATATATAGCTGACACCAAATAAATTGATCCTTTAAAAATTCCCACTGGCCAAAAGGACAATATTCCCGCAAGTTCCATTAATATTAAAGATGGTACCAAAATATATGGCCATTTTCCCTTTTCTTTACCATCATCCGCCAGTTCAATCGCCACTGCCCAGTACTGATAGGAGAAAATTAATAGGGCCAAAAAAAGTGTTCCTAGCATATTTCCCCAAAAGGGAAACTTAAAAGAAAATAGAGAATCAAAAACAAAGAAGGAAATTAGCAGCACTAAAATTAAACTGACCGTATAGGCAGCTCGGTAAAGTGGCACGGTTCGGTACCCAATCGCTACTAAAAAAACATTTTCGGCCAAAAAAATTACATATAGAATCACTCCAAAGGACCCCGTAATGATTAATAGATTTAACCAGTTTAGTGGTAATAACACCGAAAATAAGCCAAAACCTATCGTCCACAACAGTGGTAGTAGGACTGACATTATTCGAGTCTCAAAACTAGCTTCAAATATAATTCCCAGGCCAAACCAAAAACAAAAAACTACAATTACCAGCATTAGCATTAAACCATAATATTTTGATTCTACGGGAAGTCCCAAATATAAATAAAAAGCTAGAGCCCCTATTAAAGAAGAAATAAAATATTTAATTCTTTTCGACATAATCAAAACCGGCAAAAACATTAATTACATCATCATTTTCTTCAAGTTCATCTATCATATCCAATATTTTTCCTACTTTTGTTTCATCATCGAGAAGCACTGGGTTTAAACATTGATAAACAAGCTCCAAATGCTTGATCTCTCCTCCCATTAACTTTATTTTCTCCCCTATTCTTTTACAGTCGGCCATTTCCGTCACTACCAAATTATCTTTAATATCCTTTACTCCTTCATCAATTAGCTTCAGCTCTGTTTCTTCATCGAGTTTAGTTTCTAGCTCAATCTCCCCTACTCTTCTAAACATAAAGGCCACACTGCCACTTTCCCCGAGAGATCCTTCATAATTTCTAAAAATTAACTTAATTTCCCCCAAAATTCTATTTTTATTATCCGTCTCGACTTCAATTATTACCGGTACGCCATAGGGACCAAAACCTTCAAAAACTCCCCCGACCAAATTATTTTTTCTTTCTTCAAATCTTAAAAGCAATCTTTCAATATTTTCCTTGGGCATATTGACCTCCCGAGCTTTTTCAATCGCCTCTCGAAGACCAATATTTGACTCAGGATTAGAGTTTCCCCCACTTTCTCGAATTGCTGTCATTATGTTTTTTGAGGCTCTGGTAAAAGCTTCACTTCTTTTTTTATCCTGAGCTCCCTTTCGATTTTTAATATTTGCCCACTTAGAATGTCCTGACATAGCTATTGTATTTTATCATCGAGGCATAGCTTTCACCTAAATATAAAACGATCTCATTTTCCAGTAAACTTCCACTACTTACCAGAGAACAGCCAAATTCTTTTGCCAGTATTTCCGTATATTTTTTAGTTATCCCCTCACTTCCAACTCGAAGCAATATTTCGCATTCCTTTTTTGGTTGCTCACTTCTGACTTCCATAACACTAAAACCCATCCAATTTAATCTATCAGCTACAAAGGAGCCAAGTCCATTTTCCCGAGTATCATTTATCACTATTATTTTTAATTCCTTCGTGAGCAACTCACTGTCAGCAAAATCCCGTGGTAACAGCTCATCCAGTTTCTCCTTTTCCATCTCCATTGATCTAGTTAAGGTATCGGTTTTATATAGCCAGCTCTCCTGCTCTAAAATATATCGTAACCAGTTCAAAGGACCTAAATGCTTAACCAAATCCCAGCTTCGCCATTCTTTTACCTCATTCAAAATAACAATGTCCTTGGGAATAAAACCAAAATTATAATAAAAAGTCTTTTTTATTAAATCAACATCTTTGTTACTTTCATAAATCTTTAACAGTTTATCGCTGGCATACCAGCCCATCCCTCCTGGAAACCACAACTCAACCTCTCCCTCAACACTGAGCAAATTTATCATATCTCTCTCGGGTGAAATCGATAGTAAAGCCACTCCCTCAGGGGTAATTATTCCCAGTTTAAAATCATTATTTTGCCATGATTTTTTTAATAAATATCCGACTGTTATGGCAATTATTATAAAAAAAATTAATTTTTTCATAATTTTGACAAAAGCTCTTTTAAATCGGTCGCCATTTCCCCTTCAAAACTTAATTCAGCTTCTGTCAGGGGATGTTTAAATTCAATTTTTATTGACTCAAGAAATGGTCTTGATAAACCCAAAAGCGCTTTACCACCATATATTAAATCCCCTACTAGTGGCCATCTTAGATAACTAAAATGAACTCTAATCTGATGAGTTCTTCCTGTTTTTAAATTTATTTCAATTAAAGAATATATCTTGTTATCAAAATTATATTTTTTTAAAAGCCTAAAACTGGTTTCCGCCATTTTACCCTCTTCACTGACGGCAAATTTACCAAAGGTATATTTTGATCTAGCTATGGGGACTTTTATTTCCCCATCTCTTGATAAATCTCCCTCAATTAAGGCTAAATAGGTTTTTTTTATTTCTCTTTTTTTAAACATCTCCAGAATCTTGTTTCTTGTTTCTGTGTTTTTAACTACTACCATCAAACCGGAGGTGCCTTTATCCAGACGATGAACAATTCCCTGTCTTGGTAAATCATTTTTTCCAAATTTATTAATCAGCCAATCTTCAAGTGTCTCTTTATCATTTCTCCCCTCTTTGGTGCAAACTACTCCACTTTTTTTATTTAATATCAAAATATCCTTATCTTGATATATTATTTTTGCCTTTTCTTCCATATATAATAGATAATTAACTGAACTACGCCAAAAGCAATTAAATAATCATTTAAATTATTATAAATTGAAGTTAGCGGTATTGACCAGTAGTCTCTAACACCACCCCAGCGCCATCTTTCAATTAAATTTAAACTTCCACCCATAATCATTAAAAGCCACCCGAAGGCTTTTTTGTCTCTCCACCAGGCAGCTCCCAAAATTATCAATATAAATAGCTGAATCCATTCTAAAAAAGGCAAATTTAAACCCAGACTGGCTCCTCTATTGATGATCATTAGCTTTCTCTATCTTTAGCACACTTGACACAAAGGGTAGTATCAGGTTTTACGGCCAAACGGTCGGTGTCAATCATGCTCTGACATTTTTCACAAATCCCATATTTTCCAATCTTTAGTCTGGTTAAAGCTTTTCTCACTTGAACTATTTGTTTTCTTATAAAACTTATTTTTACTTCGGTTTCAAAACGACCTATTTGTTCATCAACATCTTCTTCAAGAGAATTATTTCCAGTTCTCTGTTGATCAGAAAATGGATCATTTTCCTTTAATAACTTTTCTTTCTTTTTTAAATCAAGTAATTTATGGTGCAAAAAAACCTCGATTCCTTTGGTTAATCTACTTGGAAAACTTATCATCACCTAGAATAAACAATCCCAATCCAAAAAGCAAGCTGAGTCCTAAAAACCACCAAGTTTTTGAAAGTATCGCCAATATTAGCCAAAAACAAAATAAAAACCAAAAAAAGAGAAAACCCTTTTTTCCACTTTTATACCAAGTTAAAGAGCGGTATCTTTTTTTTAAAACAAAGTTCAATCCCAGCGCTCCCAAAAGAGCCATTACTAATTTCCAGTCTTTGGTAATTATCCCAAACATGCTCAGTAAAAACCAAAAACTAACTAAAGCATTTTCTAAAAAAGCCCAAACCTTCCACTCTTTATCTTTTGAGATCAAAAGTGCAAAACAGAGCCAAAGAACACTTCCCCCTAAAATATTTGTTTCTCCAATTTTCCAAAATTCAAGCCAGGTAATCCCCTTCCCCAACCAGTCACCCCAGTGCCAAAATCCATAGCTTAGCCTACCTCCTACCATAAACAGCAAAAGAGCTACCCAGGAAAAAGCAATAATATCCTCTTCTTGATAATTATCCCGCAAAGTCCGCCAACTTATATATAAATAACCTATTATTGTCGCCATTCCTAAACTTAAATTAATCATTTTAGTGCCGAGGGTGGGAATCGAACCCACACGATGTTACCATCACACGATTTTGAGTCGTGCGCGTCTACCAATTCCGCCACGTCGGCCAGTTGAATTATTATCTCACGAAGCTTACCCTTTTTTCTCAACATTAAAGAAGCTAACTTGTTTGCCATTGAAGTACAAATCAAATTGCCCCGTCGGTCCATTTCGATGTTTCTCGATACTACAAGTCACCACTTCTTTTATTTCATCATCTTCTCTTGATAAAAACATGACCACATCTGAATCTTGTTCAATGCTTCCCGATTCTCTGAGGTCAGACAATCTCGGTTTACCGCCTCGAGTCTCCATTTGTCTATTTAACTGAGCTGCCGCCAAAATCGGAATCTTTAATTCCCTAGCTAGATTTTTTAAACCTTGAGATATTTCTGATACTTCTTGAACTCTATTTTCTCTGGATTGGCCCCGCATTAACTGCAAATAATCAACAATAATAAATTTTATTCCCTTGTCTGACTGTAATCTTCTCGCTTTAGTTCTCAGCTCTGTTACTGACAGACCCGGAGTATCATCAATATAAAGTGGAGCTTCAGCCAATACTCCCATAGCTTCTGATAAAGAAGTAAAGTCATCATCTGAAAGTTGTCCTGTTTTAAGTTTCCAAGCGTCAATTAAACCTTGTCGAACTAATAAACGATCGACCAGCTCTTCTTTACTCATTTCCAAAGAAAAAATACAGGTTGGTAATTTTTCTTCAACTGACACATGCCGGGCAATATTCAAACAAAAAGCGGTTTTCCCGAGTCCTGGTCTCGCGGCTAAAATCAATAAGTTGCTGTCCTGCATTCCTGCCAGCATTGAATCAAGTTGGCGAAACCCAGTCGGTAGGCCCCTAAGACCGCTTCCTCGCTTCTGAAGCTCATCAAGGCGATCAAAGCTCGCCGTCAGCACTTCTTTTAAAGAAGAAGGTACTGACTTCATATGACGCTGTGACAGGGCATAGACTTCCTGCTCGGCCATATCGAGTAGTTGCTCAACCGGCATTGACTCATCGAAAGCTTTTTGAGAAATTCTCCCCGCTGCTGATATCAATTCTCTTTTGGCCGATAGTCCCTTTATCATTCGGCCATAACTTTCAACATTGGCCGAAGTAGGCACTTCATTGGCCAATTTTGATAAAAAGGCCTTACCTCCAATATTTTTTAAAAGCTTTTCTTCTTTTAATTTTCCGGCCACCGTCACTATATCAATCGGGTTCCTTTCTTCATAAAGATCCATCATTGTCTTATAAATCAAGGCAAAATTGTGATTATAAAAATGCTCTGGTCTTAAAAATTCCGAAACCGATAAAATTGCATCATTATCAATTAAAATTGAACCTAAAACACAAATTTCTGCTTCCTCAAAAGAGGGTGGTATTTTAACTAGTTCGTCTTTAATAAGACCACCTCCATGGCTTCAGGTAAATTTTCTTTCTCTACCCTCAGACTTTCAATACTTTCTAAATTTTCCCTGTCAAAGCTATCTAAAAAATCTTTCAATTCTTCTTTTTTATCTTCATAGTCGATAGGTATTACATAATTAGCTGCTGATTTTTTGGCAAGTTCTCCACTTTTAGCCTCAAGACTAATCATCAATACATCCGCCTCCTCTAGTTTTTCTTTTTTCTTCTCACTAATTTCTCCTTCATTTTTACCCATAATTACCACCTTAATTCCATCGATATTTAAAACATACATTGAATTAATACCACTAATCTCTATTCCTCCAATCTCATATTCTCCAGGCCCAGCAATTACAACTCGGTTTTCTTCGGTACCTAATTTGACAAAATTTCTCGTCTTTTCACTAAAAATAATAATCCTAGCTTCATAATTCTTATTATCAAGATTATCTTTATCTGGATTTATCCACACACTCTCCTTCTTACCTTTTAAATATATCTTGCCTTGATTAAAATATTTTATTTCCATAGCCTTATGATAACATTAAACCATTCTATGATTAAGGAATTATCTTTAGCAATCGTTCTCGGTCTCCTCATTGGCTTTGGCTTAACAGGAACCTATTTTTATGTTAGACAAACCAAAAATAATCAAAAAAATCCACCAAATATTGTTGTTCCCACCACTGCTCCCGAAAATAATTCTTCAGATCAAAATTCAGTTTCCCCTCCCCCCAATTTCTCTTCTCTTCCCGAATTAAAGATAAATTCACCCCAAAATAACGACATTGTTTCAACCAGTAAAACCACCATTAAAGGTCAGTCAAGCCCAAATAGCCTAATCATCATTACCACCCCTTTAAAAAACTATCATCTGTCGGCTGATGTTCAAGGTCTTTTTTCTCAGGAAATTACTCTAGAAGCCGGCTTTAATAGCCTCAACATAACTACCATTGACCAAAACGACAAGGAAAATCACCTTGAATTATTTATTACCTATTCTACCACCAAACTCGAATGAAAAAAATCTCTATCTTTTTAATTATTCTCATCTCTAGTTTCTCATTTCTAGTTTCTGTTGTTAACGCTCAAAGTCCAACTTCGCAAGATGAAATTCAAAAAATACGTGAAGTAATCCAGCAAAAGGTCCAGGAAAAGCTCGATGAAATAGGCGGAGAAGAAACTCTAAACCCCAAAAAGGCTTATTTAGGCACAATTACAAAAATTGAAAATCATAACTTAAGTTTTGATTCAAAAGGGCAAAAATATGAATCAGTCATTAGTGATGATGCTACCTTTATCAACGAAAAACAAAATAAAATCAAAATTACTGATTTAAAAGAAGGTCAAGATGTTTTAGTTTTAACTCTAGTTAAAGACGAGATTATTTTCGCCAAAAGAATTCTTATAGTTGATCCCAGCAAGCTCGAGAATAAGAAAAATATTGCTTTAGGAAAAATTGCCGATATTTCAACGACTACTTCTGTTTTTGTTCTCATTCCTGTTGACAACAACAATCACGATCTTCAAATGAAAATTGATACTAAGACAGAAATAGTGACCAAGGATAATAAAATTCTAAAGTTTTCCGATCTCAAAAAAGGGCAAAAAATAGTCTGTATCTACACTAATGGAGAAAATTCCACTTATCCTGCTCTCAAAATCATCACCCTCGATTAGTTTTTTTAAGTCTTTTCCTCATCAAGATATTTAACCCAATATGCTTTTTGTAATTGACATTCTCTTCTATTTTTGCATTCCAATTAACCTCTCTCACTTTAATAATTTTAAAATCTCGACCGAATTGTTTTTCAATATCACTTAAATCCCTAAACATTGGACATTTTGGCTTATACTTGTAAGCTGGATGTTTTTTAGAAAAACCAAAATAGATTAAATACCCCCCTGGCTTTAATGTCCTTGCCACCTCCTTTTCTGCTTGTTGTTGAGCGTTATTATCTGGCAACAAATGACTACAACCAGCATCAATAGCCGCATCAAAATAATTGTTTTTAAGAGGTAAACGGGTCGCATTGGCATGAAAATAATTTACATAAACACCCAGTTTAACCGCCTTCTCCATTGCCTCATCTATTTCTTTATTATCTATGTTTACTGCCGTGACTACCACTCCTTTACTTGCCAGCCAATTTGAATTTCTACCAAATCCACAGCCTACGTCCAAGACTCTTTCTCTTTCTTTAATAATTCCCTCGCTAAAACATCTGACTATTTCTCCTGTTGGCTCATCACCCTGCCATCCAATATTGTTCCATTTTGTTTGACCCACAAGCTATTTTATAACAATTCGACAATATTAATTTGCACTAATTAATCTTTATTGTTACAATACTTTCAATGATATCTGCAATTGTGATTTCAAAACATCACCATACCACCAATTAATTTGGCGGTAATTGCTATATCATCCACAAGCACCCGCCAAGAGCGGGTCTTTTTTTACATGGTGGGATTAGCTCAATTGGTTAGAGCGTCTGCCTGTGGAGCAGAAGGTTGCCGGTTCAAGTCCGGTATCTCACCCCATGATCTATTTAAAACTTAATTTAATACACCATAGCCACACCGTGGTCACCAACCGGCGGGGTGTTGTCTTGGCCTAATAATACTTTTTGAAAAAATATAAAATCCCCGTAAATTCGGGGATTTTTTTATCCCTATTTATAATTTACTAATAAAAACATGACCAAAATATTAGAATTAACCAAAAAACTAGTCTCCATCCCCTCCTGGGTTGATGAGCAAACTAACGAGTCAAAAATTGGTGAATATATTTTTAAATATCTAAAAAATAACACTAATCTTAGAATAGAAAAAGAAATGGTAACCAATGGCCGTTTTAATGTTTTAGCCATAAAAGGCAAGAATATTAAAACATTAGTTATGGGTCACATTGACACTGTCGGTATCAACAATAATTGGGAAACAGATCCCACAACTTGTACCATCAAAAACGGTAAATTATTTGGTCGTGGCACCACCGATATGAAAAGCGGTATAGCCGCCATGATGCTTGTCGCTACCAACAAAAATCTACCAAATAATATTGGCTTTCTCTTCTATGTTGATGAAGAATATAATTTTAGTGGTATCAAAAAATTTATTGCCGATTTTGGCACTAAAATCAAACCAAAGTCAATTATTTCTTTAGATGGTTCTAAGCTTGAAATAGCTAACGGCTGCCGCGGTCTAATAGAAATTTCAGCTACAGTTAAAGGCATTAGTTGTCATGCTGCTACACCTGAAAATGGCATCAATGCCATTGAAGTTACTACTAGATCTGTGAGTAAATTAAAAAGATATCTGTCTCGATTTGTCGATCCAGAGCTTGGCACCACCTCTGTCAACTTAGCTTCGATTGAGGGTCGTGGCAGTGCATCCAATGTCGTTCCCGACAACTGCTGTTTTGTTTTGGACATTCGTCCCTCATCGTCACAAATTAACGCCAATTTAATTCTCAACAAGTTGAATAAATATGTCATTAAAATGGGTGGTAAATTGATTAATTCAAAAATTAAATTCGATTTTAGTTCTTGGCTTACTCCCAAATCAAAACTTAAAAAACTTAGTCTAAATTTTAAAAATATCAGCACCTCAGGCTATATGGACACTCAGATGCTTTGGCAGATTTTTGACTATCCAAGCTGTTTAACCATTGGAGCTGGAGAACAAAAAACAGCGCACGCTTCGAATGAATATGTTGAAATAAAGAAATTGGAAAAATTACCAAAAATTCTTTTTGACATAATTCAAAAAATTTAATTATTCTTACAATGTTAAAATCAATCTATGAATAACAATAAAACACAAACATTAAAAGGTTTTCGGGATTTTTTGCCCGAGACCATGGCCGTTCGCAATTATGTCAAAAATCTCTTTATTGAGACTTTTGAAACTTTCGGTTTCGAACCTCTCGAAACCCCAGCTCTTGAATACTCATCAGTTTTAAAAGGTAAATACAACAACGAAACAGATGAAAAATTAGGCTATTTCTTTAAAGATAATGGTGATCGTGAAATTGGCCTACGTTACGACTTAACCGTCCCCACAGCTAAAGTTTTAGCAATCTATGGTCCTCAAATTCCGCTACCCTTCAAACGCTATCAAATTCAACCAGTTTGGCGTGCCGATAATACTCAAAAGGGTCGCTATCGCGAATTTATTCAATGTGACATTGACACTTTTGGTACCAATTCTCCAACTACCGACGCTGAAATAATTTCTATTATTTACACTGCAACACAAAAATTAAATTTTAAAGAATTTACTATTCGAATTAACAGTCGTTCTGTATTATTAGATCTTCTAGCCCAAAGTGGTATTATCGAAAATCAAAATTCGGCTCTCCAAAGTCTCGATAAATTCCAAAAGATAGGTGAAGAAGGAGTTAAAAAAGAACTCATTAATAAAGATTTCACTCAGGCTCAAATTGATTCGCTATTTAAATACATCAAAGAGGCTAAAGCAGACGAAAGACTAAAAGCTGTATTTACCGCTATTAAAACTTTTGGTGTGCCAGAAGAATTCTATGTTTTCGATCCTACTCTTGTCCGAGGTTGTGATTATTATACTGGCACTATTTTTGAAACAACCGTTAAAGAACCAAAAATAGGATCTATCGGCGGTGGTGGACGTTACGACAAATTAATAGAAACGCTTGGTGGCCCGGATATCCCTGCCGTTGGCTATAGTTTTGGCCTAGAACCAATTATTGATTGCATTAATGAACTCAACTTATTACCTAATTTACCCAAAACTAAGACCAAAATTATGGTTGCTAATTTTGGTGAAAAAACCTTAAATAAATCATTAGAGCTCACTTCTCTTCTCCGTCAAAACAATGTTCCGACTATTTTTTATCCAGATAGTGACAAAATTGGCAAACAGTTTAAGTATGCTTCCTCCAAAAATATTCCCTTTGTCGCTCTTATCGGCGAGGATGAGTTAATCAAAAACATCGTCACCATCAAAAATATGTCTACGAGTGAGCAAAAAACTATTTCCCAAAACGAAATCGTAGATTTTATGTTAAAATAAACCCTATGAAACAAGGAATTCATCCCACTTACCACTCTGATTGTCAGGTTACCTGTGCCTGTGGCAACAAATTTACTACCGGCTCTACTCTTCCTAAAATCGAGGTCGAAGTTTGTAGCAAATGTCATCCCTTCTTTACCGGTCAACACAAATTTGTTGATATCAAGGGTAGAATTGATAAATTTAAAGAAAAACAAGCTCAGGGAGTCGCCTACAAAGCCAAAAAAGACGCTAAAACCGCTAAAAAGACCAAAGATAAAAAAAATAATTAGCTATTTCAAACCGTCTGACTATAATTAAATTATATTTAGGCGGTTTTATATTTACCAATTACTATTAAACTAATAAACTATTTATCTAAATAATGCCAACTATTAATCCCAATATTGCCATTCTCGAGTTTAGGCCAGGTCCAGGTGGTCAGGAATCAGCCCTCTGGATGGGTGATTTAATGCGCATGTACATTCGCTACTCAGAAAAAATTAGCTGGAAGGTCAACTACCTCGACAATGATATTTTAAAGATAAGTGGCCTTGACGCCTTTAATCAGCTTAAATGGGAAACCGGCACTCATCGAGTTCAACGTATTCCCATTACTGAAAAACACGGTCGTATCCAAACTTCAACAGCTGCTGTCGCAGTTTATCCTCAAATAACCACCAGTGATATCATCATTAATCCTGATGATATCGAAATGACCGCCTCTCGTGCCGGCGGCAATGGTGGTCAAAATGTCAACAAAGTCTCGACCGCCGTTCGAATTCTCCACAAACCCACCGGCCTCACTTTTTCCGTCCGTCAAGAACGCTCTCAAGAGCAAAATCGGGCTATTGCCATGGATTTACTCAAAGCCAAATTATGGCAGCTTGAAGAAGATAGAAAAACAGAAAAACTCGGAACCACCAGAGAAAAAGTTGGGCTCGCTATGCGGGCTGATAAAATTCGGACCTACAACTACGCTCGAAATCAAATCAAGGACCATCGTCTTGAAAAAGATTTTAATTTAACTAAATGTCTAAACGGTGATCTTTACGATCTTCTTCTTGAATTAACTATCTTAGACGAACCTATCTCTAATTCTTCTTCTCCAAAACAACCTTAACTTCCATTTCTTTTTTATCTCTCCAGATTTTTAAATCGATACTCTCCCCTATTTTCTTTTTATTAACATAAGTAGCCAGAACTATATTTTCTTTAATAATATTTTTTCCATCAACCTCAAAAATAATATCTCCAATTTTAATATCCGCTTTCTCAGCTGGACTTCCGCTAACAATTCCCTGAACATAAACTCCAGCCGGCACTTCATTTAATAGTGCAGACTCCTTGGTTATCATGGCATAGGTTACTCCGAGGTACGGTCTCTCAAATTGTCCCGTGCTATTAAATATCTCGATTGATTCTTTAACAATATTTATCGGTAGAGCAAAACCAATACTCTGAGCCGCCTGTGATACTGCCACATTGACTCCAATCACTTCACCAATTGAATTTAAAAGTGGACCCCCTGAATTACCTGGATTAATCGCCGCATCAGTCTGAATTACATTATCCAGTTTTTCTGAGCCAAGAAGTCCACTCGAAGCCACAATCCCTCTCCCTAGACCAGAAATCACTCCCTTAGTCACTGTAGAACGAAATTCACCCAGAGCTGTTCCAATAGCAATTACCGTTTGCCCCACCTTTAATTTATCTGAATCTCCCAGCTTTACCGGAGTTAAGTCACTTTTATTAATCTTTAGAATAGCCAGATCATTAATTGGATCACGGTAAATATTAACCACTTCAATTTCTTCATCTTTGCCAATAATTATTTTGTATTTTGCCTCACTGTCAGATACTACATGCTTATTAGTAACTACAAGACCATCTTTACTAATAATAAATCCAGTGCCAATATCTTGTTCAATTTGCTTTGTTTCTGAATTTTGCCGAGGAATATTAAAAAAATCACCAAAAATATCAAAACTAAAGGGAAAAGCATTTATCACCTGAGTTTTACTAATCGATACCGTTACTACACTCGGAGTTGCCTCTTCTACTACCTTTGTTACCACTGATTCTTCGTCAAGAATCGTCTGACTATTTTTTATTTGAACATTTCCTTCTTTTAAAATCGACCATCTCCCAACGCTAAAAGCTCCCATCAGGATTATCCCTATTCCAATTCCCATCAGCAAAATTCTAAAGTTACTATTTTTCATATAATAATTATTATCTAAAAATTTATTTTAATAATTCCATTACTGCCCTGTCAAGCTGATTATCTTCCTTATCTTTGTTTTCAATATTCCACTTCTCCTCGACATCAGGCAACACTCCATCACCGTGAATATTTTTTCCGTCAGGCAATAACCACTTAGCAATTGTTACATGTAAACCCGATCCATCAGCAAAATCAATCGGCGATTGAACTGTTCCTTTACCAAAACTTTTCATTCCCACTAGTTTTCCTCGACCATATCCCTTAATTGCCCCAGCCAAAATTTCTGCCGCCGATGCCGATCCCTCATTTATCAAAACCATTAGCTTATCATTTAATAAATTTCCCCGGCTCTTATCAACCATATATTTCTCTTCTTTGCCGTCTGACGACTTTTGAGTCACCACTACCCCTTCTTTTATAAAATCAGAGGCGACAAGGACACTGGCCTGTAGATAACCACCAGGATTATTTCTTAAATCAAGAATTATTCCTCCGAAATTACTTCCTTGCGACTTTTTTTTACTTATTATATCTTCCACAGCCTTGGGCCAATCACTATATATCTGTTCACTAAATTTATACAATTTTATCCAAATTATACTTTTACCTTCTTTTTTTATCCATTCTGTCTCCATACTGGCCACCACAATATTATCTCTAATCAGTTTTACCTCAAAAGTATCCTTCTCCCCCTCACGGTACAATTTCAGAGTTACCTCACTTCCCACTTTTCCTCTTATCAGCTCTACCGCCTCCTCCAAAGTAATCCCGGCGGTATCTTTATCAACATTATTTTCTTTATCAATAATTTTCAAAATCAAATCTCCCGCTCTTACCCCTGCCCTGTCAGCCGGAGTCTTTGCCAGCGGCGCCATCACCGCTAAACTTTTTTCTTTATATCCTAGTTGTATGCCCACTCCCCCAAATTCGCCGGCCAAATCAGCGTTAGAACTTTTATTTTCTTTTGGTGGCAAAAAGACCGTATATGGATCTCCGAGAGCTGATACCATCCCCGAAATTGCCCCATAAGTCATCTCTTCATCTTTTATCTTTTCTTTTTCTAAAAACTCTTCTTCAAGCTTATCTTTTACCTTCCACATCAAGGATAAATCTAAAGCTTCGGTCTTATAATTACTCCCCAAGGTCTCAAGACCCACTGTTTTCCCAACTTTAAAACTAACAAGAGATACTACGGAAAATAAGGCTAAAAATAAAAAAATGTTTCTTATCTGTCTTTGCATTAATCTATTTTACCTCAACTTATCCCACTCGTCCTTGTTTACTTTTTTTACCGGAACCTCACTTTCATGACAAAGATCACTAATTTCTAAACATATTATTCCTTTAACCTCAATTACTTCCGCTTTAGTTAAAATACTCTCGTCAAGCTTACTTACTTTTATAAGCTTATCTTTTGCCTCATGAGTTAAATCAGACAATTTTTCAACTTTCTGTCGCCACAATTTTCCTTTTATCATGCTTCTATCTTACTCTTCAGTGGCACTGTATGGCAACAGACCCAGTTCTCTTGCCTCTTTAATGACCACAGATAGCTTTCTTTGGTGCTTCATACAGACTCCGCTTGCCTGAGCCGACATAATTCGACATCGAGGCGTCAAATACTCTCTAAGCTTTTCAAAATCACGCCAGTTAGGATCTTTTTTACTTTTGCAAAAAAAACAATCTTTACCCCTGCCCTTAAGTCTGGTTAAACGATTTCGATCTTTTCTTTGTGTTTTTTTCATTTTGTTTCTTCAACTGGTACTTCTGGAGTCTCCTCGCTCATTCCAATGTCATCAGGAATAACAATATCTTCTATAGCTCCATTATTTAAATCCATGGATTCTTCGGCAATATTAGCTTCACTAGGATTAGGGTGGGTGGCTGATTGCATCCCTACTCCCCTATTGTCGAGAATAATCATATCTTCAATTACTATTTCTGAAACTTGTTTTCTAACATTAGCCGCATCAGTAATTTCCCGGTATTGAATTCTACCTTCAACATAAATTCTTCTCCCTTTGGCAAGCAGCTGAGAACAGAGCTCAGCCAGTTTATTCCAAGCAACAATTCGGTGAAATTGAGCATCTTCTTTTTTCTCACCTTGTTTTGTAATCCAAACCCGATTAGTAGCCAGACCAAAAGATACCACCGCCATTCCGGCAGGTGTATATCTAAGCTCTGGATCACGAGTTAAATTACCAATTAACATTACCTTATTTAGACATCGACTAGGCATTTTTTATCCCTCTTCTTCTTTAAATTTTTAATATTAAATAACGAATAATATTCGTTTCCCGGTTTAAAAACAATTTAAATTCTTTGGATTTTATTGGCTTATTTCCTCCAATCGTAAAAACCCAAAAATCACCTTTTTCCTGATCCTTTATTTTATAGCTCAAAACTTTACTGCCCATATCTTCGCGATTTTCCACTTTAAAATCCAATCCTAAAATTTTGTCTTCAATTTGCTTGATGCTTTTTTCTTTTTCTTTTGACTCGGCTTTAGGGTTTAAAACCACAATCACCTCGTACTTATAATTGCTCTCTTTCATCGAAGTTTAGCTTAACATGATTCTTTTAATTTTACAATCATCTTTTGTATCTTCCACTAAATATCCTTTTTCTTTGATTAAATCTCTCAATCTATCCGCCTCAACCCAGTTTTTATTAATCTTGGCTTCCGTCCTCTTTTGGACCAAATCCTTAATCTCCTCAGGAATTTCCTCTTCAAGAATATCTTTATCAAAACTTAATCCAAGTACTTTATCAAAATCAAGTAAAGTCGCTTTTTTATCCGCCAAATCTAAATCTGATTTAACCATTTTCCAGACCACAGCCAAAGCCTCTGGCATAGCTAAATCATCACTTATTTTTTCTATAAATTTACTTTTCCATTTCTCACTTACTTTTCCCTTTTTTTGATCTTCATTTATTATCTCTCTTAATTTATTTAAAGCTGTCTCAGCTGCTCGAAGTGATTCTAAGGAAAAAACTAAACCATTTCTATAATGAGAGCTTAATACTAAATATCGATAAGATAACGGATCATAACCCATTTCTTCTAGTTGTTTCAATGTATATACATTTCCCAAACTCTTACTCATTTTTCCTTTTTTTAAAGTCAACCAAGCATTATGCATCCAATAGTTGGCCGTCTGATGACCAAAAGCAGCATATCCCTGGGCAATTTCGTTTGTATGATGTACCCCTATGTGCTCAATTCCACCCGTATGAATATCAAATTTTTCTCCTAAATATTTTGTCGACATCGCCGTACACTCAGCGTGCCAGCCCGGAAAACCTTCACCCCATGGACTGGGCCATTTCATAATATGATTCGGTTGATTAGTCACCCAAAGTAAAAAATCCCAAGGCTGCTTTTTTTCCTGGTCCACCTCTACTCTAGATCCACTATTCATTTCCTCTAATTTTAAATTTGCAAATTTAGCGTAATCTTTATATTTTGCCGTATCATAAACTAAACCAGTTTTTGTCTGATAAGCAAATCCATTTTTTTCTATTTTTTTAGCCAGTTCAATTTGCTCCGGAATATGTTCAGTCGCTTTTGGAGATATGTCTGGTCTTATGTTAAGTAATTTCAGACTATCTCGATACTGCTCCTCATATTTTCGAGCAATTTCCCAGACTGTTAAATCTTCTCTCTTCGCCCCCTTTTCCATTTTATCTTCACCTTCATCTGCATCTGAAGTATTATGTCCAACATCCGTTATATTTACCACCCAAGTAACTTGGTAACCTAAATATCTCAAAGTTCTAACTAAGATATCCCAAATCGTAAAAGCATACATATTACCTATGTGTTGATTCCAATACACCGTTGGACCGCAAGAATATATTCCCACTTTTCCAGGAATAATCGGTTTAAATTCTTCTTTTTTTCTCTTTACTGTATTATAAAAATAAACTTTTTTATCCATCTTTAGTCAATTTTACCACCCTTAAACTCACTTGTTTGCGACATTTGGCTGGCATCAGGTTGCTGTTTCTTTCTTTTTCCTGGAGTAAATTGAGTCTTTGCCGCTTCTCTTTTTACGTTTCCCGGCATATCAACCAAATTTTCTCTCTCTCTTTCCTCTATTTCTCTTTGTACTCTAATTTTTTCTAAAAATTCCTTCTCTTTATCTTCTTCACTATTTTCCTTTTCAACTACTATCTCTTTAATCTCCGCCTCCACATTTCTTCCCGGAATATTTTTTATTTTTTCTAATTCTTCTTGTTTTTTTCTTTCATCTTCAGCCCTAGCTTTGGCCATTTCTTCTTCACTCATCGGCCTGGCATTACCCACCAGTTCTTGTCCCGTAATAATAGTATTAAGCACCTCAGTTGCTTGCTTTGTTCCCTCTTTAATTGTTTCTACTCCGATCTCCCCCACTCCCTTCAATACTTTTTTAGGAATATTATTATCATCCATATATACAATTATCTAAAATCTAGTCTCTAAAATCTAGTCTCTATATCTCTCTCCTTCCTTCAAAAGCCCTCGATAAAGTCACCTGATCTGCAAAACCTAGCTCTGCCCCCATTGGCAGTCCACTCCCAATTCTAGTTACCTTTCCTTTAAAATTAATCCCTTCTAATTTTTTCTTAATATATAAAGCTGTTCCCTCACCCTCAATAGTTGGATTGGTAGCCAAAATAATTTCTTCGATTCCATCATTCTCCACCCGAGAAAGTAGCTCATTAATTTTAAGATCATCAGGTCCAACATGGTCAAGAGGGTTAATAACTCCCCCCAGTACATGGTAAAGACCCTTATAGCCTCCTATCGACTCTATAGCCATTACCTCATCGGCTCTTTCAATCACACAAATTTGTTTTTGGTTACGCTGCTTATCTTGGCAAATTTCACAAACATCATCCTCTCCTACTCCAAAACAAATCCGGCAAATTTTGATTTTTTTCTTTAAATTAGTAATTGAATCAGCCAATTTTTCCGAAAAATTATCAGGGACTGCCAGTAAATAAAATCCGAGTCTGGCCGCGCTTTTTGGACCAATTCCCGGAAGTCTCGATAAATTTTCAATTACCTCGTTCAAGGCTTTAGGTAACTTTCTCATTTATTTTAAAAAAGACCCTCAAGACCACCCATATCTTGCATTTTTTTGGCTGCACTTTCCTGAGATTTTTTCATCGCTTTATTAATGACTTCAACCAGAACTTTATTTTCCGCTCCATTTATAGACAAAAATTTTACCTTTTGATCACCACTAACTTTTATCAGCACTCCATTTTCTTCAAATTCAGTCAATTCAGACTCCAAAGCCTTTTTTAATTTAAAAGCCTTGGCCATTAATTTTGCTTTATCAAACATATTTTTTTATTAAAAATTAAATAACTCCTAATTCTATCACTTCTTAATAACTAATAAAATCTAACTCTTATCCCAACTTTCTCCTCTACTAATTGATAAAAAATATTTTTTTCTTCTTCAGTTAATTGATTTAATCTACCCATTACAGTATCAAATTCTCTCAATCTCTCTTCTTCGGATAATTTTTTATCTCTAAATTTTATAAAATGAATTGCTAAATGTTCATAAATCGGCAATAATTGCAAATTTATTAAAGAATTTTCTCCTCCGTTAACACGCTCTTTAACATGATGAATTTCAAATCTTTGATTTATTCTATCTAAAGGTAAACCAGAAAATGGTGATTTACCTTCCTGTAAACAAAATAATTTTTGTTGTGTTTCTGAACTGTGTGCTGTCATTATCCAAATATATTTTTAGCCACATCATAAATTTCTGATTCTGAAACCACTTTTTCATCTCCCTTATTTACAATTGCCATTGGCATTGTTCTTTTAGAATCGGCCTCAGCCAGTACACAATCAAATCTAACTGCTCCGCCGAAAACTTTTAAAAGACCCATTTCTACAATCTTTCTATTTTTCTCTTCTTCTAATTTCTCTTTATGAAATTTATAAAAAACCTCAATTAAAAGCTTACCGTCTTTTATTTTTTTTGGTCTAGCCGCTCTTAAAAAGGCCTCTACTGAATGATTGTAAGGCTTGACTGCTCCCAGTATATTTCCCCATTTTTCTTCAACCTCAGACAGTTCTACCTTGATTTCTTTTACATCTACCTTTGGCATTTCCACTTCTATCGGGTTGGTGTCCCGATTATCTGATCGGGACATAATAACCCGGCTTTCTTCATCAACCTTTTCTACCGGGTTGGTGTCCCGATTATCTGATCGGGACATAATAACCCGGTCCCCTACCATCTCAATCACTGCCAGTTCCAAAGGCAACTGTTCAATAATGGCTATTTTTTCCATCTCACCACTTTTTATTAATATCTCTATCCATCTTTTAATCTCTCCATCATCCAAATTAAGTAGCATTTTTTGATGAAAATAAGAAAGCCATTTTAATCTAAGTTCTCCAAAATCAATTCCTTTCTCTGCCATTTTTTCCAACTTTTTAATTATTTCTTCAATATCTCTCTGGCGCAAATCGTTTTCCAGTTCCTCCCCACCATATTCACCCCGACTAGCTTCAAAATATTTTTCTACTTCTTCTTTACCTATCTTATTACCAAACTCAAGGATTATTTCATTAAAAGTTTTTTGCAAATTTCTAAAACTACCATCAGAATTAACAATAATTTCATTTTTAGCTTCCTCACTGATTTCAATCTTTTCACCTTTGATTACCTTTTGGAGAGATCTTTCAAGATCCTCTTCTTTCCCTTTTCTAAAATTTACTTTTAAAAGTCGTGACAAAACCGTCTCCGGAATCTTTTGGGCATCAGTCGTACATAAAATAAACAAAGTATTTTTTGGTGGTTCTTCGATTATCTTTAAAAGAGCATTAAAAGCTTCTTTAGTGAGCATATGAACCTCATCAATAATAAAAATCTTCTTTTTAAGTCTAATCGGCGACAGATAAGCATTTTCCTTAAGGCCTCTGACATCATCAATTCCCCGATTAGAAGCGGCATCAATTTCAATAATATCCAAACTATTCCCCTTTTCAATTTCGAGGCAGTTTTCACACTTTCGACAGGCTTCTCCATTTTTTGGCTTTAAGCAATTTACCGCCTTGGCAATAATTCTAGCGGCTGAGGTTTTTCCACTACCCTTTGGTCCGGCAAAAAGGAGAGATTGGAAATCAGTTTCACTAGAAATAATACTATTAATTTTATCAGATACTTCGGGCAAATCTAAATCCGTTACTTTTTGGGGACGGTATTTCAAATGAAAAACTGGCATCTGGCTAATTTAAGCAAATATAGCTTTATTTAACAACACCACAAACTACATCACTTTAATAAATTTTCGACTCCGTGAACCAGCCACATGGCTAATATTTCCTCCAAACTTTTATTTAAAAATTTTACTTCATATTTTAATTTCTCTGTACAAATTACAATGTCTCCCAATCGAATATAAGCATCTGCATCTTTTTCTTTATTCATAGGAAAACCGAGTACTTGTGGAATATAACTTTGTTGCCGATAATCGATATTTAACTTTTTGGCTTTATCTCTACCCACAAAATATAAACTTATTTCAGTATCTTTTCTGTATCCCTTGCTTACTAAGATTCTATTGACTAATTTTCTAATTATCTCTTCTTCCAGTCCCCAATTCTTTGGATGTTTTATCAAAATAACATTTTTCATTGATCCATCTCTTCTTTAACTATCTTTGAAACTACATCTCCGCTCGCTTTTCCAGCCACATTTTTCATCGTTTCCCCCATTATTACACCAAAATTACTTCCTTTTTCACCAATAATCTTTTTAACTATTTCTCTAATTTCCCCTTCTCCCATTTCTTTTGGCAAATATGATTTTACTATTTCAATTTCGTAGTCCTGATCTTTTACCAGATCGTCTCTACTAGCCTTTAAAAACATCTCTCTCGCCTCTTCCTTATTTCGTAGCTCTTTACGGAGAACATTGATTTCCTCAGCCTCTGTTAAAGCCTCAGAGGGTAATTGTAACTCTCTTTTGTCAATCAGTGATATCAAAAAACGTAATACTTCTACTTTTTTGTGGTCGCCTGATTTTAAAGCCACAACTACCTCTTTTTTAATTTGATCACGCCACATATCTTCTTGATTTTTTGGATCTCTTGCGACATTTCTCTCGCCATAAAATAATTTTCTTTTTTGCGTAGCGACCAATCGAAGGCTTGGCATAAGCCGCTCTTTTTCGAACTTCTTCGGTAATGTCTTCCTCCAGACACAGTCTGCGGAATTTACCAATGATATCGTCTTTAGATTCTCCTTTTTTGCGTTTGACAACTATTGCCATCAGCTCACCTCCTTAATACAAGCCCTATTTTACCCGTTATTTATTATCCTGTAAACACTTAACATAATCGAGACTATTAATAGTCCCATCCTTATTGTAATCAACTGTCCTAACACATTTACTCACTGTCGGAGTAGCTGTAGTTTTAGTTGTTGTTGTCGGCTTACTCTTTAAGCAACTTACATAATCCAAACTATTTACCACCCCATCTTTATTATAATCTGTTGTTTTATTACATTCTACTGTCCCACTTTCACTCGCCACTTTAACTGTCGGTATCACCGCTATAGTTGGTATTTGAGTTGG
>JAQVSW010000029.1 GCA_028700345.1 Candidatus Shapirobacteria bacterium
TGAGAATAACTGGAATTTAATTTTTTTAAAGACTTTTCTTTTTGAGGATTAGAGATTATTTGGATATTTTTGGTAACTTTTAGATTTTTAAGTGAGGCACAGCCAGAGATAATTATTTTTGCCTTAGGATATTTTTTTTGAAGTCGTCGGATTAGACCTAGGGATTCAGTATTGGCTTTTTTGGTAATGGAGCAGGTGTTAATGAAAATAATATCGGGGTTATTATTGGTAGGTAGGTATTTTTTATTGATTAAAGACTGGGCAAAGAGATTGCTTTCGGCGGCATTGACTCGACAGCCAAAGTTAAAAATTTGAAAGGTTTTCATGATCGGGGGTGGGCTTTTACAAAATCGTGGATATAGTCTAAAACATCAAGGGTGGTATTCCAACCTAATTCTGATCTGGCTTTATCGGGACCGGTATTCGATTCTCGACGACCAGGATTATTGTCGATGTACTCAATAGGGCCGCCAAAAGCTTGGGCAATTTCAATAACAGAGTAAGTATGAGGATTGGCTAAAGTATAGCCATCACCCTGTCCTTTTTGAGCGACTAAAATAGCACCTTTTGCTAGATCTTTGACATAGGTGAAATTTCTTTTTTGGGTTCCGGGTTTAGTGACTGTTAAGGGTTTGTTTTGCAAATACAATTCTTGAAAACGGGCAATGAGGGTAGAATAAAGACCTTTCCCCTTTTCTCTCGGTCCAAAGGCATTGTAGAAATAACAAATTGCGTAGGGTAGATTGTACCAACGACCGTAGTTATTGATTAAATCAACATTGGTAGCTTTGGTAAAAGAATAAGGAGTCTGGTGACGGCCGTCGCCTTCAATGGCAAATTTTGTGCTGGACGCGGTATAGAGGAGTTTTTTAATTTTTCTCTGACGGCAGAATTCAACTACGGCAAAAGTACCTAAAATATTTAAATCATATACTAGGGCAGGTTCTTTGATTGAAGGACTTACTCGGGCGTACTCACCCAAATGGAAGATTAAGTCAGGATTTTCAGGGATTAATTTGTCAATGTCCTTGGTGTGACCGCGACGATATTCAACCCCGGAAAAATGATTAGACTCATTGCCATTGAAATAATTATCAAGTGAGATAATTTTATTGTTAGGATCTTTGATCAGCTCCTCAATTATATGGGAACCGACATGTCCGGCACCACCGGTGACTAAGATTGTTTTTGACATTAGATGATTATAACTCAGAATAATTGAGTCTAAGAGTTTCCATTAATTTAGAATAAAAACGAAGATTGTGGATAGTGGCTAGTCTTAGGGCGGTAATTTCTTTGATGCGAAAGAGGTGGGCTAAATAGGAACGGGAATATTTTTGACAGAGAAGACAATCACAAAATTCTGAAACAGGGCGCTGGTCTCGATAATAAATATTTTTATCGGGAGTGTAATATTCATAATCACTAAATTCCTTATTTTTGCTAACATAAAGTCTTTTGTGGCGGGCGTCACGAGTGGGAAGGACGCAATCAAAAATATTCCAGCCCGTTTTGACAAGAGCGTTAATTTCATGAGGTTTGCCAATACCTAGGGCATAAAGAAAATAGTTTTTAGGGGTACTGCTGGCAATAATTTTAGCTGATTCATAATCAAAAGTGCCATCTTTGTTGATGGGCCAGCCACCATAGCCGAGGCCATCAAAACCAATTTTGACGAGCTCCTGTGTACAATATTTTCGTAGATCCTGATATTTTCCACCCTGAACAACTCCCAAAAGATAAGGAGTTTTTGCTTTAGTTAATTTTTTTTCTGAGACTATTCTATTGAAGATTTGCCGGCACTCTCTAGCCCACTTTAGAGTGCGCTCAACGCTAATTTTTGCCTGCTCATAATTATCTTTGGGATCAGTGAAGTCGTCCAGAACTACAATCATGTCACTTTTTAATTCAAATTGGAGTTTGATTGACATTTCTGGAGTAAAGAGAATTTTTTTGCCATCCATTTTAAAGGTGACGCCAATATCGGTGACAGCTTTATTACCACCCATGGTTTTGGCCAGAGACATAACTTGAAAACCGCCTGAGTCAGAAATGACTCCCCCACTCCAGTTCATAAAATTTCTGACCCCTTTAAAATTTTTGATAACTGAAGACCCTGGGTCTTGAAATAGATGAAAAGTGTTAACTAAAACACCTAAGGTTTGGGTATTTTTAATATCTTCAGAATCCAAAGTTTTTAACACGGCCCTCGTTGCATCAGGGAAAAAAATAGGGAGAGGAATTTTTTTTCCAGTGAGAGTTTTAAAAAATTGAGGACGAGAGTTGGTCATTTATTTTATTGTTTTTAGATATGTACTAATTCTTTTATTAATATAACCTCTGCCAAATCCAGTTTTAAGTTGTAACTCTCTTTTTCTGGCGTCTGTTTTATTTAAACAACTTTCAAAATATATTAATTTTAATTCATCAAATTTTTTAGTGGTATAAACCTCTTTGTTAATATGTCTTTGGTATCTTTTATTTATATCTTTTGTGTATCCAATATATAGATTCTTCTTAATCTGAGATTTATTTGAACACAACAGAACATAAGTGTAATAAAACATTCATTAAGTATAAGTCAGCCTAAAGTGCTTTGCACATTATGGCTGACCCGCTTCAATGCGAAGCTTTGAGCGGGTCGGGGATACAGGATTCGAACCTGCAACCTCATGGTCCCAAACCATGCACGCTAGCCAATTGCGCCAATCCCCGCCTACGCTAAAGCTTCGGCGGGCATGCCCGATTCAGCTAAAGCTGGTGCCGCTGGCGGGAATCGAACCCACATGGTTTTTGAGGCCACAAGATTTTAAGTCTTGCGTGTATACCAGTTCCACCACAGCGGCAAATTGTTAAATATTCACCATATTACCGCAATATTGATATTAATTTAATATACCAATTTCACCTGCCCGCAGTTGCTAAAGCAACAGCTTTTGCAGGCGGGCCACAGCGGCAAATTATGAGCGAGAGACGGGACTCGAACCCGCGACCTTCTCCTTGGCAAGGAGACGCTCCACCAATTGAGCTACTCTCGCGTAAGCCTGCCCGCAATAATGCGGAGTTTTAGGCGGGTGCCGAAGGTTGGACTCGAACCAACATCCCAGGTTTTTCAGACCAGTGCCGTGACCATCTTGGCTACTTCGGCTAGAAGTATTTGTATTATATCAACAATCTTAACGGTGAAACGTACAAATTATTCTATAATTTTACGTTTCTAACAACGTTTGCCGATTCATCGGCATTACGTTGTGCCGTCGAGAGGAGTCGAACCTCCATGGATTGCTCCACACGCTTCTGAGACGTGCTTGTCTACCAGTTTCAACACGACGGCGAATTGTTAATATTATACCCTAAATAAGGTAATTATTTAATTGTTATACCAGTTTCACCTGCCCGCAGTTGCTAAAGCAACAGCTTTTGCAGGCGGGACACGACGGCGAATTGTTAATATTATACCCTAAATAAGGTAATTATTTAATTGTTATACCAGTTTCACCTGCCCGCAGTTGCTAAAGCAACAGCTTTTGCAGGCGGGACACGACGGCGGACTGCTATATTTTACCCTAAAAGTACTATTTAAAATCATTTTTGATAAAATAATGTACAAGTGCGGGTATAGTTTAGTGGTAGAACGAAAGATTTCCAATCTCTCGGCGAGGGTCCGATTCCCTCTACCCGCTCTAGAAAGAAAATTAGATAAATAGTTGAATAGATAAATAGTAACTTAAAATGGCTGTTTAGCTCAGTTGGTAGAGCGCATCGTTTACATCGATGATGTCGGGGGTTCGAGCCCCTCAACAGCCACAACGTAATGCCGATGAATCGGCAAACGTTGTTAGAAACGTAAAAATTATAGAATAATTTGTACGTTTCACCGTATTCTATTGATATAATATAGAGTTCTTTGACAATATGCCGACGTGGTGAAATTGGTATACACGTACGCTTGAGGTGCGTATGCCGCAAGGTGTGGAGGTTCAAGTCCTCTCGTCGGCACAACGTATAGTTTGCTATGCAAACTAACGTTGCTTTTGGCTAAATGCTTTAAGCGGCGTTTAAAAAATACGAAGTGTTTTTTATTACGCTGCCCCGTCGTCTAATGGTAGGACAGCAGCCTTTGGAGCTGTTTACTGTGGTTCGAATCCATGCGGGGCAACAAAAAGAAAGTGGTAAAATAGGTTATGAAATTTTTACCGATACTTGCAGAATTTTACGTTACTGATTTTGCACGAAGTTTGAAGTTTTACGTTGATACTATTGGGTTCAGAGTGGAATATCAAAGAAAGAACCCAAAATTTGCTTTTCTCTCTTACAATGGTAGTCAAATAATGATTCAAGAACTAATTCCTGGTGAAAAGGAAGTAGAAAAACTGGAATATCCTTTTGGTAGAGGAATAAATTTTCAAATTGATTGTAAAAGTGTCCAAAAAATAATTGATGATTTAAGTAAAAATAGATATCCATTAAAAAGAGGAATAAAAGACAGTTGGTATGAAGCTGGAAATAAATCTTTTGGCTGTCGGGAAATTTTAGTTTTAGACCCTGATGGTTATTTGCTAAGATTTTCGGAGGAACTTGGAGAAAAAAGTATAGGTTCAAATGTATAAATTAAGTCTTTCATAGAATCAATTATCTCGTAAAACTTTGTATCTGTTAGATATGAATCCATGCGGGGCAACAAGACTTATCTTTGATTTTTTAAATTATCAAGGTGTCTTATAAAATTATCACTGATTAGATCTTGGTTATGGGAGTAGTTTTTTAGCCATTTATAAGTATCATTTGTAAAAAAGTTTATTTCTTCCTGAGTTAAATTTTGAAATTTGGGATCATGGTAATAAATTCTTCCTAGGGTCATTCTTCTACACTTTAGACAACTTCCACACCAATTACTTGGGCTATTTTCGGCAATTTGTGGGGTAGCTGTTTCCCACTTTTTTCTGATATTTGGTAATTGATACGAAGCAGAAAAACAATTTTGAACAAGAGATAGTAAATTTATATTTAAGTTTGATTCTAATTTGATAAGTTCAGCAACAGTTTCAATATCATGAGCATCGATACCTTTAATGGTTGGAAGTCCAACTGTTGTTAGCAGATTATTAAAAAAATCCCAGGCGGGCGAGTATTCACTAAAATGTGATTTTTTCTCGTTTTGCATATCTCCCTCTATGTAGACATTTTTTATTCCATGTTGGGCTCCTGAGACGGCAACTAAAAGTGCCAAAAACATATCTCGGGTTCGCATAGTGGCAAATCCTGTATTATCTGATCCGTTTCTAAGTAAAATTTCTTGATATGGGCTACCTAGAGCTATTGCTTGTGTTTTGCTGGCCAGAGCTTCTCGATAACCACCTTTATGATTTAAATTTTTAACATGAGTAATTATAAATTTTTTATTTTCCGATAAAAATTTAGCGGCTCTATAAAGAGAATCTAAACCTCCGGAGTGGGCATTGGCTGATAAGTATTTTTCTTTTTCTTGATTGGTATTATCAGAAATTTTTTTAATTTTGATTTGATCTGGATTTTTTATTATTCTTGGAGAATTTAGGCCGTAATGTTGGTAGAGTGAATTTAAAAATATTGAGTGTTCCAGATTAAAATTGGTTTCAATATTTTTAGGAAAATGCCTAATTATTAAGTGAGAAAGAATCAAGGTTCTAGTTAGATCTTGAGCTTCCATACTTACTTTTTCTCCAAAATTTTTAGGATTTTCGACGGAAAGACTTTTGTTTTTATCTTTTGTTAAAAAGGTCATTTCAAAAGGATTTTTAGGCGACAAATTTACCTTGACATAATTTTCCTGTTCTATTTTGGACATTTAGGCGATTTTAGTACAAGTAGAACCCAAGTCAATAGTTGTCTTGAGTATATTTGAGATATTTTCCCCTATCAGGACGGCCGGGACAGAATTAAAGTACGTTATTTTAGGAGAAAAAATGAGAGAGGCAACAGTAAAGATTAAATTACTTGTACTATAATTTGTTTATGAATAAAGAAGTCGTAGCAAGCTATCCAATCAAATGTATTGGGGCTAGCTCTCGGATTGAGGATTTGGATCCAAATTCACCTCCTGTAGATGTATCTATAACGATATACAGAGATGGTGAGCGTGATGTTGGTTGTTCTTTTATAGTAGGTATATTTTGTCAAAAAATTGATAAGGGTTTTATTAGTCGATGTAAACATTTTGTTTGATAAAATTTTTTAAGTTAATAAAGTTTTATAATCGTTTTAGTGAGTTAACAGATGATATGATTTTTATATATGAAGAGAGTGGCACTGGGGATAATTGAACGAAAAGTACTTGATAAAAAAGAATACCTTTTAGTAAGTGCGACAAAAAAGTCGGGTAAGTATACTGGTTTTTATTATCCTCCAGGAGGTCATATGAAAAATGGTGAAAATGAATGTGAAACAATTGTTCGTGAAATAAGGGAAGAACTAGGTTGTGAAGTAGAAATAATAAAAAAAATTACAGAAAGTTTGGGTGACACTAAAAACCAATTTACCTATTGGTGGTTATGTAAAATAATAAAAGGAAAGCTAAGAATAAAGAAAGAAGAAATTATCAATGCAAAATGGTTTTCTAAAAAAGAAATAATAGACGAAGAAAAAATTTGGCCAGCAACTAAAAAAGTTTTTATTAATTATATATTTAAAAAGAATATTTGAGATATTTGCCTTTATCTGGGCGGCCAGGGCAGATCCAAACTTCGTTTTTATTAGGAGAAAAAACGAGGGAGGCAATGGTTTCGTCGCGGCAAATTGAGTGAATTCCGTCACTGGTGTCTGAAAGAAGATTAGTTATACTTTTTATTTTGTGTGAATTATTTTTAAGTAAATTGCTGGCTCTTTTATATCGAATTTCAGAACTTTTTGAACGGAATGTTTCAATTTGTTTTAATTTTGGTGAGAGAAAATGATTGGTATGAACAAAGCTATTTTGATTGATGTGGTCAATGGAAATTTGTGAAGCTGACATTTCAATATTTACTATTTTGTCTTTTTGGACAAGGACATGATTAAAGCCAGAGGCTAGAGGAAGAGATTTGATTAAATTAGTAGCCTCTTCAATATTTTCACAATCTAAAACTGCTCTAGCCACAAAATTTTTTGGAACTCCAAGGTCACTTTCTGAATTTAGTTCATTGATACATTGAACCAGACCGTGGCTATTGGCCATGGCGACATCCCCGGGAAGTAGAGTGTTGTTGGCTAGACCTAATATAGTAGTTTTACCTAAATTTGCTTTTAAAATATATAAATCCTCAATGCCTTCGAGAATCCAATCCTCATTGTGACCGACTAAAACAGAATTATTTTTTTGAGAAATGACGGTAGTGCAGTGATCATTTTCACTGGAGTTAATAAATAAATTATAAATTTCACGGCAGTTGTGGAAAAATAAATCGTTAGTAGGAACCTTGGATCCCTCTGACATCGCCTCTAATTCTTCAACAATTTCTGGTAAATATTTTTTGGTTATTTGGTAATAAGGAGCAACTTTTTCTAAATACTGGTTGTAACCGGGGATATTTTCTTTTCTTGATTTAATCCTCTCTTGAATTTCTTTTTTGAAACGCTGACCAATGGCAAAACCCAAATCCCGATGATTGCCTTTTACTTCTAAAAAGGGAAAGATATTTTCCATAAGGACTAGTTTACCTTAAGAGTTGGAGTAGCGGAAATAGATGAGGTGGGTGAGATTATTGTTTGAGTAGGTAGAGTCAGAGGGCTATTTTCCATTCTTTTAAGAACATCCCAGTCAATACTCTGGGAATAAATATAACCGGCGTAGCCAAGAAGAATAAAAAATGTGAGTAAAAGTAAATAGCCGATGGGGGTAATTTTATTTTTTTCCATATATTTTTAAATTCTAGAAACAGTATAAAGGATTGGATATTTTAAGAAAATGGCTGGTGATTCTTCAAGGAGAATTTTTTGGAATTCCTGATAGATCTTTTTGCGTTCCTGTTGGTCAAATGTTTGTCTCCCCTCCTCGAGTAATTTGTCGATGGGGGGATGGTTAATTTTGGTTATATTAGTTTTTGTTTGAGTTGAATGCCAAAATA
>JAQVSW010000030.1 GCA_028700345.1 Candidatus Shapirobacteria bacterium
GGTCCCTTATTCACTTCCCAAATTACCGGCTTTTTCATATCATAGTTCCTAAATGCCACATCAACTCCCGCCACCGCTAGTCCACAAACTTTTGCTGCTTTTATCGCCAATTGTTTTATCTCTTCTGGTAAATAAGCCACTTCTACCTTCCCTCCGGCACTATAGTTATTTCTGAATTCACCTTTATTTTGACTCGATCTTTTCATTACTCCCAGCACTTTTTCCCCCAGCACCAAAACTCTAAAGTCACCATCATTTTCAATATATTCTTGAAGCATATATCTTCGTCCTTCTTCTGTTTCTGTTTTTCTTAAATCCCTAACCAATTTTTCTAATTCCTTTAAATTATTAGCCTTAAAGACCCTCGTCCCCCTATCTCCCCCACTGCCCTTGAGTATCACCGGAAAAGTAAAGTAGGGGTTTGGCTCGCCCAAACCTTTTTGCATCCTCTCATATAAATACCACAAAGATCCATAAATACTCTTTGGCACCTCGATCCCTGCTTCTTTTAATTTCAGCATTTGCCAAGCTTTGCACGCATAGCTCGGCTTCCCAAATCTTACGAGTGGGTCGACCACGATCGGACGTGTTTTACCCTCCTTGTCAAGGGAGGGTGCCCGCAGGGCGGGTGGGTTTATACTATTTATAATAAGATCTACCTCTTCCCAGTGTTTTCCTGTGGTTCTAAAAAATAAAACATCATAATCACTGGCGTCTTTTCCTCTTAGGGAAATTTTTCCTGTTTCCGTCTCAAAACAAACCTGGTTATATGACACCAAATCTAAATTTACACCCATTTTTCTGGCCGCCTCTCTAACGAGTACCAAATGTTTACTAATTTTCCCTCCAAAAAACACCGCAATCTTAGTTTTATTTTTCATATTTATTTTTTTTAATTTTTTGATTTAAAGTAGGGGCGACGCTCGCCGGCGTCCGAACAGCGCTCACCAAAAATCCCTCTAAATCTTTTCTCCCCAGTAAAAATTTTGTTCTCAGTTTGTCTCTATCTGCTACATTAACTGCTGTTACCACCTTTTTTCCCTTAAGCCAAAAACTTATTCCAATTACTGGTCTATTTTTATGTTTACCTAGGCTTGATTTGTAATGTCTAAAATAGAGTATTTTTTCCGATGACAAGAGTCCTAGTTTTTCAGCTAGGTTTCTATCAATCGAGCTTCTAAATGCTCCGGTATCTACCTTTGCTCGCACCTCTATCACTCGATGTTTTCCCTGTTTAATGATTGAACTTTTTTGTAATTCCGGCTTAAAACCTTTGGGGATTTTCAACTTAATAATTTCCAGAGGTTGAATAGTTTTATCTTTTTCTTTTTCTGATACTTTATCCGAAAATTTCTCTCCAAATAAATATTTAGCCAAAGCTATTCCGTGCTCATCACTTCTAACTGCAATATCATCAATTTTTTCAATTCGACTTTTTAAACCAGCTTTATTACAAAGTTGAATTGATAGACCTGACCGAGCATTAAGTTCTAGAATTTTTGGTCCATCTTCTTTATCAATCACCACATCTACCCCCACAAAGCCGAGGCCCGGTATCGCTCCCTGGCATTTTACTGCCGTTTCTAGTACCTCTTTCCAAAAAGGAATTTTTATCCCATTTACTTTAATCATTTTTTTCTTGCCAAAATCATAAATTTTTCTGACCTCGACCCCCTTTCCTTCAATTCCAAAGGTAGTAATTCCACTGGCCAGATCAATCCCCAGGCCATAAGCTCCTTGTTGTAAATTAGCCTTTCCCCCGCTTTTTTCGGTTGGAATTCGCAACATCGCCATCACCGGTACTCGATTGTAAACAATTACCCTAATATCGGGAGTTCCTGATTTTGTTAAAGTCAAAAAAAGGGGGTGAATTTTAATTCTTTCTTCCACAATTACCCCATCAGTCGTCCCATGGAGGCTATATTTTCCCGCCAGTATTTCAAGACAGTGCAATTTAATCTCTTCAACACTGATCACTTTCCCGTTCATCATCAAAAAACCGGGCTGGTCCGCCCTTTGGCGGATAATAGCCCGGCGTATAATCAGTATCCCTTCTCCCCCATAACCCGACACCGGCTTAATTACAAAATTTCCCTCGAGCTTATTCCATTCAAAATTCTCCATTTCTTCGCTATTCTTAAATCTAGCTATCAGTTTTGGCACATTTATTCCTGCCTTCATCATTTTTTTCTTACTCTTATACTTATTATCCGCCGTCGCCCTTCCCTCCGCTGTATTTTTTCGCAAATACACCTTATTTCTTTCGTTTTTTGTCAAAAACTGACGATATTGTTTTAAATTTATTCCCAGCATTTTGTTTTTAATTATTTAAAAAAATATTTTTCCCCTCCTTGTCAAGGGAGGGGTCGGGGGTGGGTTACTTTTTTCTAATCGCCCCCTTAAATCTCTTTATCTCTGTAAATCTTATTCCTCCGTACCTTCCAACTAAAATATTTGTAGCTACTACCACTAAAATAACCATCTCTGCTCTTTTAAGCACCATTTCTTCAATTCCCTCAACCCCCATCACCATTGCTCCCGCCACTGCTAGTACTAGTGTTCCCGTCGTCAGTCTCACCGCCTCTTTTTTACTTTTCGTCAGCTGAGTTCTGGCGAATTCTTCCGTTAAAAGTATCATAAACAAAATTGGAAAAATTGAAATTTTACCCACATCAACTATTTTAATATAAGAAGTCAGCACCATCGCCGCGAAAGTTCCCATGCTCACAAATAAAAGTGTAATTGATCTGGCTGGCCAAAAATGGAGTTTTAGTTTTTTAACTACAAGATTACTTATTAAAGTAATTGCCAAAATTACCGCAAAAAGTATCAATCCACTTCCCACTCCCGTCGCCATCAAGGCCACCGCCATCATTGTCGGCATAAAAATTCCATAGCCAGAAAACCCGATTACATAGTGAATTACCGAAACCAAGGTTGCCACCAGGGGTAAAAGTAAAAGGAGGGCCACCGTATTCTCCGGTACTCCCCTGCTCACCGCCTGCGAAATTAAAAAGCTAATTCCATTCCAAAACTTAAAAACAACTTTACCACCCGTTTCTATTCCTTCCTGGGCATAAAGCTTACCCGCACCTAGAAATAACCACGACAAAAATAAAAGGGCAGTTTTTCTCATATTTTTAGTTAAATTTTTAATTATTGAAGATTGTAGATTGTAGATTGAAGATTGTTTTCGTGGCGTATTATAACATCAATATTATCCATTAATGTTGTATAATTTACTCATCAAAATATGATCAATTCTCTTCTCGCTCAAGTAAATATAAAAGACACTCCTCTCGGAAACAATAATACGCTTGATAATACCTATCCCAATCCTGCTTCTCTTGTCACCATTATTGTTAAAAACAGCCTAACTGTCGCCGGTATTATTATGCTCGTTCTTCTTATCGCTGGTGGTTTTATGATGATTGCCAGCGCCGGTTCCGGCGATCAAAAAAAAGCTGCCTCTGCCAAAACTATGATTACCGATGCCGTTATTGGCTTCTTGGTAATTTTTCTCAGTTACTTTATAATTCAAATTATAGAAGTTATTACAGGAGTCACTATTCTTTAACTTATGATTGGAATTTTTGGAAATATTGAAAATCCTACACAATATCCCAGCGTTAAAGGTCAAGGATTCTTTACCTTTTTAAGTAACATTTTTAAATTTGCCGCCGTAGCTGGTGGAATTTACATGATAGTTCAACTTATTATGGCTGGCTTTGACTATATCAGTGCCTCAGGAGACGCTAAAAAAACCGAAGCTGCCTGGAGCAAAATTTGGCAAAGCTTATTAGGTATGGTTATTATTTCCGCGGCCTTTATTATTGCTGGTCTCATCGGCCGCTTTACTGGAATTGACATTCTCAATCCTCAAATTCAAGGCCCAGGCTCTGGTAATTTTCAAGCCGATCCTATTAGTTTGCCACCTCACATCTAACACCTATGCCAAGCACAATCTACAAAATCGAAGGTCCAGGACTAAATCCAACTGATAGTTTCAATGCTACTACCCAATTTGAAAAACTTGTCAGCAACCTCATTGGCGTTCTTACCATTGTTGCTGTCCTCTTTTTTGCCATCCAAATAATTTTTGCCGGCTTCAGCTTTATCTCGTCTGGGGGCGATGAAAAAGTTATGGAAACCAGCCGCAAAAAACTTACCAATGGTGTTCTTGGTTTATTTATTGTGGTTGTTGCTGTCGGTATTGGTTCCCTTATTGCCAAACTTCTCGGTCTAAACAATATTTTTGATATAAATCAAATGTTTGTAAATATGGGTTTATAAATTAATTAAATATGCCTATTTCCAACCCACTCTTAAAAAACGGTCAACAACAAGTAGAAAATCCCTTTATTTACACCAATAATGTTTTTCAAGCCATATTTTCTATCTTTTTTATCGTTGGGATTATCTATTTTATCTGGCACTTTATGATGGGCGCTTACCACTTTATCAGTCAAGAAGGTGATCCCAAAAAGATTGAAACTGCCAAACATCAATTCACTTATGCTTTTCTTGGTCTCGGAGTTATGTTTACTGTCTTTGCGGTTCTTAAATTTATAGGCTATATTACTGGCATCAATGGCCTCGACACCCTTGTCCTTCCTTGGCCCACCCTTTAAAAACATTTATTTTCTTGTTAAACTTTATTAATTATTTATAAATTTAAAAAAATATGATTTCTTCAATCAAAAACAAACTTCAATATGCTCTCTTAGCCATTCCCGCTTTTGCACAGGAAAACAATATTGATATTAAACCATCTGGTTTTGGCGACGAAATTACTACCATGACTATTGGTGGAATTATTTCTGGTGCCATTTCTCTAGTTCTTTTAGTCGTCGCCCTAGTTTTCTTTTTTGTCCTTATCATGGGTGGTTTAAAATGGGTTATGTCCGGTGGTGATCAAAAAAATGTCGAGGCCGCTCGCAATCAAATTACCAATGCTCTCATTGGTCTCGCTATCGTTTTTGCCACTTTCGCTATCATGAAACTAATAGAAGTCATCTTTGGTATTACTATTCTTGGTGGAATTGCTGTTCCTACCTTCAATAAATAAGTTCCAGTAATAAATTACCCCCCCCCAAACAACATTGGGGGGGTTTTAGGTTATAATAAATTTATGAAATCTATTTTATTTTTTTTCTTCTTTCTTATTTCTAGTTTCTCGTTTCTAATTTCTCCTGTTTATGCCCAGACAACAAAAGAATGGGGTAATCGCTGTGTCAAAACCGTAACTGTAGACGGAAATACCTACAATGATATTCCAACTATTCAGGGTCTTGAATGTATTTTTTATAATATCCTTCAAGTTATTATCACAATTGCAGGTTTAGCTTTTCTCTTTATGTTTATTAGTGGCGGTTTTAAATATCTTTTTAGTGGCAGCGAACAAAAAGCAGTCGCTTCAGCCTCCTCTACCCTAACCAACGCCTTTATTGGTTTAATTGGCGTTATTGCTTCTTGGCTTATCTTAAAATTAATTCAAGATTTCACTGGTATCAACGTTACTATATTTAAAATTCCCGGCTAAAATCTTGAAAAAATCTATTTTCTTATTTCTCGTTTCTACCTTCTCGTTTCTAGGCTGTCCGCCGTGTCGAGTTTCTCCTGTTTTAGCTCTTGATCCTATTATTATTGAAGATACTCGACATTACTATCCCAACACTAGCAATGATGATCAAAATTATATTCCCTCCGACCCCAATTCTGTCGAAACTATTTCAATTGAAAAATCAATTAATATTTCGCAGTCTTTCAATCCTATCGTTGAATCTCAAATTGGAGATTCTCCTCCAGTTTATCAGCACCAAGACATCAATGATATTCAAGAAAAAATCGATTCTCAAGAATTAAATACCAATTTCTATCGTCAAAACTATTTTCACTTCTCCCAGCCTCTTATCAATCCTCTTGCCGAGTCTGATCTCATCAAATCAACTTTTACTTCTTACAATTCTGCCCACAACGCTACCCGCCGTTCCCTACCAGCCTCTGTTCAGCGATGTTATATCAGTCAGCAGATTTCCGACATTTCCACCTTTATTGATGGTGGTAATTCTGTTTGTATTGATCGAGAAATTGACACTTCGAGGGGCAAAATTCGCATTGGTGAAATTATTTCTGCTCTTATAAAAAATGGCCTAGGTGAGCTTTATTACTCTGACCCTCTCTGCCCTCCACAGCAGCTTGCCAAGGAGTTTCCTTCAAAAGTGTTATCTGCTCTCAAATCAAAATATTCCGATAGTTACACTTATTCTTTATCTTTAGCTGAATATCAACAGCTCTATCTTTACGGTATCGAACCCATTTGCACCAATTCCCTCGCCCAAGCTGTTTCTCATTGTAATCTTGATAGCAATGGTAACAAACGAGATTGTCAGGAGACCATTAGAAGTCAGCCTCTCGCCGCCGCTACTGCCAACGATAATTTGTATCGAAATTATCTGCCCCAGTCATCAAAAAACCTATCAAAGGACTATGCCAACACTAAAATGACTCCCGCTGAAGTTGACAAACCCAATGCTATTGGCTGGTTAGCTCAATTTTTTAAAAACTTTTTTTCAGGTCGCTTAAATGAAAATAAAAGTTTTTCTGGACCCCATTCTGTCACTACCAAAATTGATGTTCGCCAAAGCGAAGGTCTAGAGGCTCACGAGACCGCTATCAAAAATTTTATTCCCGATTCTTCAAATAATTTTGACGATACTGCTGCTTCAGGTACTAATGGCGTAACTCTTGATCCTGGTGAAAGTAATGCCGAGCTAGAAGATGTTTTTTTTAATCTCACTCGTCCTGCCTCTTGGAAATAAACACCTTTCTTTCTCTTTACATCTCAAAATTTGCTAAAATTAATTATGCCTTTGGGAAAACTTTTGACTAAATTAAATCAGCGCTCCACTTCACTTTTACCTAAAAATAAATTTTTTCGTTTTATTCTAGTGATAATTGCCGCTTTCTCACTTGTCTACCTTTCTCAATCTTCTTTTGCCGTTTCCTCCTTTGTCGACAAAAAAAACGCTATCAAAGATGGTAATAATCAGGAGGCCTGGCTCGATGAAGCTATGGGCAGCAATATGGTTTCCCTTTTTACCGGCATGGTTGGTGAAGTGCCTGATGAGATTTTTGATGTCAATGCCGATGCCTCTATTATCAACCAATATAAATATAATCCCGGTGGTGCCTTTGGCAACATGAACCGCCTTATTGCTACTCTTCAAACTCCTCCCGCCTCTGGTATTGAATATATTGCGCAGGTACGTGACAATTTTTTGGGTAAACCCGCCTATGCTCAGGGAGTTGGTTTTCAAGGCCTTCAATTTCTATTACCACTGTGGCGTGGTTTTCGAAATGTAATTTACGTCATATCTACCATCATTTTTATTGTTATAGGAATGATGATTATGCTTCGGGTAAAAATTAGCCCCCAGGCCGTCATCACTGTTCAGTCAGCTATTCCCAAGCTAATTACTACCTTGATTTTAGTCACTTTTTCATATGCTATCGCCGGACTAGTTATTGATATTGCCAACTTTCTTCAAGCTCTAGTTATCGCTATTTTCTTCTCCATAAATGGCAAAAATTTCACTCAAAACCTTTTTCCTCAAGTAAAATTCGATTCTGGTTTTATATTTGTCACTGCCATAATGAACACTATTACCGGCCTCATTAATGGCTGGAGTTCCTTTGATTTCAAACATTTAACCAATCCAAATTTAGTTGATCTTCAGGCACTTACCTACCGGGCTGTTCCTGGCTGGGCTTCATTAATGATGCTTGGTGGACTTTTAGGCAGTATAGTTACTGGGTTCCTATTAGGTGGAACTATTGGCTTTCTTGGCAGTTCTGGTTCCTGGGTAGGCGATATGGTGGGGCGACTCGCCGGGGGGCTGACGGGGGGCCTAATTGGGGGTATTCTTATTCCCTTAATAATTTGTATTATTGTTGCCTTTTGGTTAATCAAATTATATTTTGGCCTTCTAAAATGTTATGTTACCCTAATTTTCAAAATAATTTTAGGTCCTCTTGAAAT
>JAQVSW010000031.1 GCA_028700345.1 Candidatus Shapirobacteria bacterium
AGTTGGTGTGGAGAAGCTTGCATAGAAACAAGTGAAAAAGAAAGCTTTGCTTGTCCGGACGTGATACCTGTGGGTAAAAAATGTGTTAGCCAAAACGGACAATGTGTAGTGGTTGAGGGAGCGGCAACAGAGTAAAATGAAACAAGTATTACTTGCTTTAGGACTTTTACTCCTAGCAATGGCGGTTTATTACTGGGCGGGGAATAGGTTTGTACCTAAAAAAGGAGAGTTACAGGTCTTTACGGAAAAAGAAATACTATTTGAGGCACCAGAAGATATTTTAGTTGACACTGAAAAGGAAATTAAATTAAAAGCCAAGCATGAAAAAGGGGAAATAATTAGTTTTTTGGTTAATTTAAATTTTAAAGCGAATGAAGTGAGAATACTAAACGTCGAGATTAATAGGGAAATATTTAATAATGGAATTGAGGCGGAAATAGATGAAAATATGGGGAAGATAATGATAAAGGGAAGCTATGAGGGCGAGAAAGAAGCATTAGTAAACGAGGAGATATATTTAGCAACAATAAAAATAAAAGGAATAAAAAAAGGAGAAACAACCATTTCTACTGATGGAAAACCCTTAATTGAAGTTTGGGACGGAGAAAAAATTATAGAAGAAAGTTTTGAGTTGCCTGATTTTAAGCTCAAGTTCCTGTGATATACTAATTGGAAATTAAGGGCAATTAGCTCAGTTGGTTAGAGCACCGTCCTGATAAGACGGGGGTCGATAGTTCGAGTCTATCATTGCCCACAAAAAAAATTATGAGCAACTAAGGGGTGGTAGAATTAATTTATGGAAGAAGGAAAAAAGTTTAATCTAATCAAGTTTTTGGGGATGATGGCGGCTTTTTTTCTGATAGTTTTCGGAAGTTTTACCAATGTCTGGAGAACGGTTAAAATGGTGGCGGGAAAAATTAAAAAATAGAAGGCCTAAAAATTATTTTTATAGACTCTTGATAAAATTTACTCTCCAAATAGAGGCATCAATCAGATTGGTTTTACCATCACAATTGTAATCTGAACGCCAGTTGTTTTTATTAAGAATACCTAAATTACTACTAATAAATTCACTTCTCCAGATAGAGAAATCATTGAGAGTGGTCGTCCCAGAACAATCAGCATCTCCCTTTGATTTTGCACTGGTTTTACCTGGACACTGAGTACAGGGAGAAGGGGGAAGAGTGGGAGTGGGAATAGAAGTAGGAACACATTTACCTGAGACACAAGTTAAAGAAGCACACTGAATTCTTATCTCACAAGGACAGTTTAAAGGTCTTTTGATGGTGGCACTACAAGGATTAAGAGTGGGAATAGCGGTGGGAATTTTAGTGGGAGTAAGGGTAGGGGTTTTGGTAGGGGTGGAGGTGGGAGTAGTGATAAGTGTGTTTTGATAAAGTGTTTTGACTTCAGAAGCAGAAAGAGCTTTTTTAGAAAAATAAAGTTTGCCGATTGATCCGGTAAAATCCTTTCCAATGAGGATGTCCGAATAAGGATCGATGGTGAATCCACTGACAGGAGCAGTAGAGGTGGCAACTTGGTTTCCGTTTAGATAGGAAGTTAACTTACTACCGTCGTAAACACACAAGAGATGATTCCATTGACCAAAAGTAAAACGAAGAGAGGCGGCGGTATTGGGAGAGTACCAGGTAGTTTTGTCGGTAGCAAGGACACAATGGCCGGTGCCATTTTGTTTTAAAACAAACTGAAAAGAAGTACCCTTTTTTAAAGGGAAGAGATCTTTTTGAGATACAGAGGGGTTAAACCAACCTCCAAAACTGAATTGCTGGCTGTGACTGGTGGGAGTATCGCCGGCAATAAGATAATTTTGGCTGTGAGGGAAAGTATAAATTTCAGCTTGATATTGAGAAGGAGTTTTGACTTTTTTTAGAAAGTTTTGATATTGGCTGTCATAAGGACCATTATTGCTTTCGGCGGGAAGGCGATAGTCTGGAACGTTATTTTGGTGAGTGAGTATTTTGCGGATTGACTTAAGGTAATCGAAATTGTATTTGTGAGTGGGAGCAATCCAATGACCTTCGCCGTATTCATTCCAGGCATCAGTAATGATTACTTTTTTGCCAAGATCTGAGTTAATATTGGGAATAATACTCGATTTTAGATATGTAATTAACTGTTCATATTTTGGAGGAGAAAGGGTCCAGAGGGGTTGATTAACACCGTTGGCCATAGGATTGGCGTTGGCAATGAAGGGAAGGACCTGATTATTTTTAAGCCAATCATAGGATTCTTTCATACCGGTAAGGGCTTGATCTTCGCTGATGGTTTTTTCACCACTGACCGATTTACCGTTGACACTGTAGACAACGGGCCAATAGGAAAAAGTGAGGTCATAACCGGTATCTTTAAAAAATTGAGCCCGTTCATTTTTACGAGCAGTAAAATAACGATCTTCGGCTAGTAGATAAGGGTTGCCAAGACCGCTGGCAGTTATTGAAGTACGAATAATTTGAATAGCTTCACTATCATAACGACTAAGGTTGGGAGGGGTGGCAGGATCAAAATAAGTGCCAAAGAAAAAAATTACCGGCCGATTGTTGATTTTGAGATAGTTGGGCTGTTTTAAATAATTGTTGATAATGAATGGCAAAAGATGATTGCGAAGGTCGTTTTTGTCGGAAAAGGTGAGGGTTTGTGGTTGATGATTGGTAAGCATGATGGCGAATTTCATTTGATCTTTAAAACTAGAACGGAGGAAGGATTTATGGAGAGAATTAGTGTAGGCTAACTTATCAAGAGTAATGGGTTGACCTAAGACACTATCGTCACCAGTGCACATGGTGGTGGTGACATCGCTACAACGATACCAGTCGAAGATGAAGAAATTGATACCGTTTTCCAAAGCCCACTTTATTTCCCAATCCATGGCCTCCGGATTGTCGACGTCAAAATAGCCAAGAAGGGGCTTTCGAGAGGAGTCAAAATTTTCAATACCTCGCCAGCTGGCGGCGGAAATGAGTGAATCTGATGGTAATCCAGGCATGTAAAAAGCGCCAACGTGGGGGATATTAGTATCTGCAGTGGGGAGACTGGGAGCGGGAACGGCAGCTTTGATTTGCTTTGGTAGAGCAAGAAAGATTGAAAGGATCAAAAGCCACATAAATTTATTTTACAGAAAGACAGCTAAATTAGCTATTTTACAAACTCTTAATAAAATTTACTCTCCAAATAGAGGCATCAATCAGATTGGTTTTACCATCACAATTGTAATCTGAACGCCAGTTGTTTTTATTAAGAATACCTAAATTACTACTAATAAATTCACTTCTCCAGATAGAGAAATCATTGAGAGTGGTCGTCCCAGAACAATCAGCATCTCCCTTTGATTTTGCCTGAGGTTTTCCGACACACTGAGCACAAAGAGAGGATGGTGGAAGAGTGGGGGTGTTGGTGGGAATGGCAGTGGGAATGAGAGTGGGAATACTGGTGGGAGTGGGGATTCGAGTAGGAGTAGGAGTAATATTTTGAAGCTGACAAGGATTGCTTCGATAAATGGGGGCGAGAACTTGATTGACAGCATTGTTTGATTCGTCAGCAGCCCAGAAATTAAGGTTTGGATCAGAGAAATTTGGATTTTTTGGCCAGTACCAGGTTAACCAGCCTTGAAAATGAAAATTTTGACAAGAATTTACCTGCCAATTTTTTAAATCATTAAGAGCCTGAGAAAGAGGGTGAGCATTTTCAACACCAAACTCTCCCATAATTAAGGGCTTTTGATTATTTGATGGGATTTTGTAACGAGGGATTTGTTCGTTAAGTGTACCTAGTAGTTGATAAAGATGAATGTCAAAAAAATCTAAAGGAGAATTTTGATTAAAAACAATTTCGGGATTAATAATGCCAGCATAATAAGGTAAATCCTTTGAGTGGACAGGATCGCCAAAACTTAGGGTAACTAGAGCCTCTGGATCAGCTTCTTTGATGGCGCGAGTGACCTGGGTTGTCCAATGAAGTAAGTTTTGATTTATGCCTTGTTGTCTTTCGTTTTCGTTTGAAAAATTAAAATTACCGGCAGCCGTGGTAATGGAATAAGGAACACCACCGTTTTTTAGCGGACGATCATTTAAAGTAAAAAGAACTTCATTACCAATTTCATAACCTAAAATACTAGCGAGTGGAACTTGTCGGTTTTTTAGATCTTGAATAAATGTTTTAAGATAGTTTCCCTTTCGATCAATAAAAATTTGATTCATAAGATATAGATTATAGGAATCCATTTGACTGCTTTCTGAGATTTCCTGGACTTGATCGTGATAGCCACCAAACCAAGGCAAACCTTGAAATACTGGAAGAATGTAGATGTTTAATTCAGACGCCTTTTTTATAAAATCAGCAATGTTATCCATAAAAATTGGCGATAATCCTGGACCGTTGGGGTTGCCATTGTAGATGACTGAAATAAAAATACGGATAGTGTTGTAACCATAACTTTTATATTGATTTAAAAGTTCTTGATTAAAGGAGGGGTTGTAAATATCGGGATCGAATTGAATGTGACCAGTTATCATTTGGGTGTCAGGGTTGCTATCCCAAGGAGCTTTGGTTTTTCCAAGAATAATGTAGTTGTGACCCCGGGGGTAAAATTTTTCTCCAGTGACACTGTCGTAAAACTCTTCACTTTGTTGTCCGGAGCGAATTTTTATTTTGTTTATTGCGTGAGTTGCTGACGATAAAGAAAAAAAGAAACTAAATAATAACAAACTTGGAAAAAGTATTTTGCGCATCGATAAGTAATTGTACTATTTTTTGACAAAGCCTGTTAGCTATTTTTTTTGAGCCATTTTTCCCGCTTGAGATAGAGAAAACCGAGGATGAGAAAGGCCCCAACAACCGTGAGGATACTTTCAATTTCATCCATGCCATGGGCAAGACCGGTAAAAGCTTCGCCGAGATTGAAGCCGATAAAACCGAGAATAATAGCCCTGATAATTAGAGCCAAAAACATGATGGGAAAAAATTTGGTAGGTTTAAATCTAAAGCCACCCGAAAAGGCGGAAATTAAAGAAACGGGAACCACGGGAATAATGACGGCTATTAAGATAAAAAGCTCGTCGGCAATGGTTTTTTGAAAATCGGCACGAACTTTTTCAATTAATTTCCAGCTAATACCAATATATTTGCCAAATTTGTCGAGGAGGGGACGTCCACCATAATAGGCGATAAAAAAAACTAGGCCGGTGCCGATAACAGCGCCAATAGAATAAGGAAGAGAAACCCGGGAAATAATTTGCCAGAGAACATTTAAAAAATTACCCTGTTTTGAGATCAAAAAAACACCACCAGACATTGTGATAATTGGCGATGGGATGGGGACAATTATTTGCTCAACTATGCCACCGATAAACATGGAAAGAGGGCCGTGGGTTTTGACCATGGCGAGGATTGCATTGAGAATTTGAGTCATGAGAAAGAGTATATACTAATTACGATATTTTTTTATTATTATTTATAGGTTTTATATCTAAAATAGTTGTATAATCAGATATGGCAGTTGACAGTGAATATATATATGACAAGACTATATTAGGGGTTAAGTTGAAAGAATATTCTTCAGAAGAACTGGATATAATGTGGAAAAATGTTTTTGGAGCAAATGGAAGGATAAGAAGGGAAAAATTTACGAAAGTTAAAGACGATTTGACAAGAAGTGAGGACAGAATTTTGGAGGGAGCTAAATTGATTAATTTAGGAAATCAATCTGCTTTAATTTGGAATGAAGAAGGTGAAGATAAGCACCTGATAATTGATGACAAATCATTTATTGGAATTCAAAACCATGAAAGTGGGGAAAAGTCAGTGGTAGTAGTACGTCCAAGTAGTGCTAATACAGATAAAAACACAATTAGACGATTTACGGCGGTGAAATAGTAATTTAACCCATTGATTTGGAGATAGGGATTAGATACAATATGGACACTTGATGCTAAAGCTCAAATTCGGAATGGAAATAAAAAATAAAAAACTTATCGATATGTAGCGATAAGTATCCGGATTGAGTCCCGCGTCGGCGGGATTTTTTTTGAAATCAAGGCACTTTTTATAATAGGCTTTTGGGCCTGTGGCTTAGTTGGTTAGAGCACTTCATTTGCAATGAAGAGATCGGGAGTTCGAGCCTCCCCAGGTCCACCTACGCCAAAGGCTAAGGTGGATAAATCCACCAACTATTAAAGATTTTTAGAATTAGGGAAAAAATCTGAATTGATTGTTTCTCTTGACTAAGAATAGTACCTTAACAATCTATTGAATTGATATTTTAAATTTATCTTGGCAACTAAACTGAGTTGCTTAAGATATTAAAGAATTTTATTAAAGCAAATGGTGGATGCCTAGGTGGCTAAAGCCGAAGAAGGACGTAGAAGACGGCGATACGCGTCGGGGAGTTGTCAACAAATGATGATCCGACGAATTCCGAATGGAGAAATCCCTTCAATCGAAAGATTGAGGATCCACCCGATTTATCGGGGAGGAGGGAGACCCGGGGAAGCGAAACATCCTAGTACCCGGAGGAAAAGAAATCGAAAGAGATTCCGTTAGTAGCGGTGAGCGAACACGGAACAGCCTAAACCACGTCGCAAGATGTGGGGTTGCAGGGTTTAGTATAAAGTTTTGAAAAAACAGAAGAAAGTTAAGGAATGAACTGCCAAAGAGGGTGAAAGCCCCGTATTTGAAATTTGAGTAAAAACTGACTGAATACCTAAGTACCGCGATCCACGTGAAATGTCGCGGGAATCTGGGGCGACCAAGCTCCAAGGCTAAATACTTTAGCAGACCGATAGTGAACTAGTACCGTGAGGGAAAGGTGAAAAACACCCTATATAAGGGAGTGAAATAGATCTGAAACCATTTGCTAACAAACAGACAGAGTCCCGATTTATCGGGATGATGTCGTGCCTATTGAAGAATGAGCCCGGGAGTGTTTCTAGTTATCAAGTCTAACTTCGATGAATCGAAGGAAGGCGTAGCGAAAGCGAGTGCGAATAGCGCGAATAGATGACTGGAGACGACCCGAAGCCACTTGAGCTAACCTTGGACAGGGTGAACGTCGATGGAAGTCGGCGGGAGGCCCGTACGGATCAGAGCTGCAAATCTGTCCGATGATCTGAGGTTAGAGGTAATATGCCAATCGAAAGTGGGAATAGCTGGCTCTCTCCGAAATATATTTAGGTATAGCGTCTAGTGTTCCCTGGTGGGGGTAGAGCTACTGGATGAGTGTTTTGTGCGCAAGCACAGGCATTTAACCAAACTCCGAATACCGCCAGGCTAAGCTAGGCAGTCAGTCCATCCGGGCTAAGCTGGATCGGGCAAAAGGGGAAGACCCCAGACTCTCAGTTAAGGTCTCTAAATCTATGTTAAGTGGGAAAGGTAGTGGGTTGCCTAAGACAGACAGGAGGTTGGCTCAGAAGCAGCCATCCTTTAAAGAAAGCGTAATAGCTCACTGTTCGACTCCGATTTATCGGGGCCGGCAACCTGCGCCGAAAATGTAAGGAGGCTAAAACATAGTACCGAAGCTGGAGATTTATGCCGATTTATCGGTATAAATGGTAGGAGAGCGTTGCTAGTGCGGCGAAGGTTGACCGAAAGGTTTGCTGGAGCGCTAGCAAGTGAGAATCCGGGCATGAGTAACGAACTTCAGGTGAGAATCCTGGACTCCGAAATATCCAAGGTTTCCGCAGCTACGTTGTTCGTCTGCGGGTTAGTCGATCCTAACATGAGGCCAGTATAGTGCTGGCGTAGTGGATGGATAACCGGTTAATATTCCGGTACTTTGGTAAATTCGTTATCAGTTGGGGCGTGACGATGAATGGGAGATTTAGAGTCGAAGTGAAATGCGACTTTTAAGCGTCTAGCTAGAAGGGGTTGGCAAATCCGCCTTTTCGTTATAAAGCAAAACGCGAATAAGAGTTCCGATGCAAATCGGGACAATTGAATTGAATCCATTTATCCAAGAAAAGCGTCGCAATGAGAATTTACTGAATTCGTACCAAAACCGACACTGGTGGATGAGTCGAGAAGACTA
>JAQVSW010000032.1 GCA_028700345.1 Candidatus Shapirobacteria bacterium
TGGTTTCCCGGTTTAAATGAATACAAAGAAACTGGTTCTTGTAGCAACTGTACTGACTATCAAGCTCGCCGTCTCAACACTAAGGTCAAGATTGACGGCCAAAATTCCTATGTCCACATCCTTAATTCGACTGTCGTCACTGACAGAGTTCTTCTCGCTATTATGGAGAACTTTCAGACCAAAGACGGCAGTATAAATATCCCTGAGGTACTTTGGCCCCTGACCGGGTTCAAAGTTATCTCCCCTAAATTGTAGAGGAGCCACCCACTCCGACCTCCGACATCAGTCGGAGTGTCGGAGGGTTTGCTTGATTCAAAAAATTTTAAATAGCTCTATTCATAGTAAAATTACCTATGTTCAAATTTTTACAAAATTTAATTGACGATAACCAGCGCCATCTAAAAGCCTACAAGCCTTTAGTTACCAAGATAAATAGTTTAGAGCCAGAGGTCAAAAAACTTTCCGATAAAAAATTAAAAGATAAAACCACTGAATTTAAAAAAAGAATATCTGATGGCGAAAAATTAGACGATCTTCTTCCCGAAGCTTACGCCTTAGTTCGCGAAGCTATTAAAAGAACTATTGGCGAAAGAGCCTATGATGTTCAGCTCATGGCCGCCATCGCCCTTCATCAGGGGGCTATTGCTGAGCAGAGAACTGGAGAAGGAAAAACTCACTCTGTTATTTTCCCTGCCTATTTAAACGCCCTAACAGGACTTGGGGTACATATTGTGACTCCAAATGATTACCTGACTCGGGTTGGAGCTGGCTGGTATCCTAAGGCCTTAAATCTACTTGGTATTAGCACTGGGGCTATTGTTCACGAAGAGTCCTTTATTTTAGATCCCGAGTTTACAGATCCCAGTGAAAAAATTGATGATCGTCTGGCCCACCTTCGGCCTGTTTCTCGCCGGGAGGCTTACCAGGCTGATATTACCTATGGTACCAACAACGAATTTGGTTTTGACTATCTTCGCGATCATATGGTCGGTGATTATGGGCAAAAAGTTCAAGGTCCAAATCACTATTTTGCCATTGTTGATGAGGTCGATTTTGTTTTAATTGATGAAGCTCGTACCCCTCTGATTATTTCTTCACCCAACAATCAACCAGTTGAGAAATATTATAAATTTGCTCAAATTGCTAAAGGTTTACAACCCAATGATTATGTCATTGATGAAAAATCAAAATCATCCACTCTCTCTGAATTTGGGATTCGCAAAGTCGAAAAAATATTAGGAGTAACCAATCTTTACGAAGAATCTTTCGATACTATCCACTATATTGAAAATGCTATAAAGGCGGAGGCTTTATTTCACAAAGACAAAGACTATGTCGTTAAGGACAATGAAATTATCATTGTCGATGAGTTTACTGGCCGCCTTATGAATGGCCGCCGCTGGTCTGATGGCCTCCATCAAGCCGTTGAAGCCAAAGAAAATGTCAAGGTTCAACAGGAATCTCAAACTTGGGCTACTATTACTTTTCAAAATTATTTCCGTCTTTACCAAAAACTAGCTGGTATGACTGGTACTGCCGCTACTGAGGCTGAGGAATTTAAAAAAATCTACAATCTTGATGTCATTACTCTCCCAACCAATAAGCCTCTTGTCAGAATTGATGATAATGATTTAATTTTTAAAACCCAAAGAAGTAAATACGCCGCTATTGCCGCCAAAGTTGAGGAATTACATCAGAAAGGTCAGCCAGTTTTAATCGGTACTACTAGTATTGCCAAAAATGAAATCATTTCTTCCATGCTTCGCAACAAAAAAATTCCCTTTCAAATGCTCAACGCCAAAAACCATCAGTCAGAGGCGGAGATTATTGCCAAAGCCGGAATGGTCGGTGCTGTCACCGTCGCCACTAATATGGCTGGTCGGGGAGTCGACATTATTCTCGGTGGTCCCCGTGACAAATTTACCCCTGAAATATGGCAAAAACAACATGATACTGTTAATTCTCTTGGCGGTCTTTATGTAATAGGCACCGAGCGTCACGAATCTAGACGCATTGATAATCAGCTCCGCGGTCGAGCTGGTCGTCAGGGCGATCCTGGTTTTTCCCAGTTTTATGTCGCTCTGGATGATGATCTAATGCGGGTCTTTGGTGGTGAAAAAATTGCTGAGCTTATGACTCGTTTTAATATGCCTGATGATGCTCCTTTGACCCACCCCCTAGTTTCTAGAGTTCTCGAACAAATTCAGGTCAAAGTCGAAGGCTATAATTTTGATGTCCGTAAATCTCTGGTTGAATATGACGATGTTATTAATAAACAGCGTCAAATAATTTATAAGCTTCGTGATGAAACTCTTTTTGATGCCAAAAATAATCCCCAGAAAAATTTAGATAATATTTTTAAATATATTAGTGCAGAAATAGCTCATATTGTCGCGATTAATCAAAATTTTGAATCAGGAAAAGTTGATGCCCAAAAATTATCCTTAGAATTTTCTGAAATTCTTCCCATTTCTAGCGCTGATCGAAATCAGCTGATTAAAGATATCAAAAAATCAGAAAGTCCTTCTAAATTATTAAATTCACTTCTTCAAAAACAGTGGCAGCAACGAGTTGATTATTTTGGCAAAGATTTAGCCAACAATATTTTGTCCTATGCCGTTATCAATACTCTTGATCCTCTTTGGGTTGGTCACTTGACGGCTCTTGATGATTTGCGCGATGGAGTCCGTCTCCGAGGCTACGCTCAAAAGGACCCGTTGGTCGAATATCGTAAAGAAGGCTACGAAATGTTTCAGGCTTTAATGAGACGTTTTGAATCAAATATTTCCAGAATGCTATTCCGCCTTGAACCAGTGGCCGCTCCCGTCTCCACCCAGGTAAAAGCCACCGAAGAAAGGGGTAAAATAATTGATCCAAACCAAGCGCCAGAGAGCTCAGATGAATCTGAAAAATTAGAGCTACCCACTCGAGAGCCAGTTGTAAACACTGGCAAAACTCTAGGCCGCAACGATCCTTGTTGGTGCGGAAAAACTAATGCTGACGGTAAGCCGGTTAAGTGGAAACATTGTCACTATCCGGATTTGCCACCAAATTAAATCTAATATTTTTATATATAGATTTAATATACGGTGTTAATTTTGTTTTCAAATCATCTCTGTTTTTAACCACTACCAGCTTTCTAGTTATAACTGAATGACAAGTTGGACAGAGGATAGCCCAATCATTAATGTTTGTTGATTTTGGAACGATATGATGTAACTCTGTAATAGAAATATTACATATTTCACAGTTTTTTCCATATGCCTTCATTCCATCTTTCTTGTGTTTTTGATCGGAAGTTCCTTTTCTGTTTTTCCATAGGTCGTATTGTATTCGGTAATATTTAATAATCTCTGACGTAAGACCTAATTTTTCAGCAATATCTTTATCAGTCATTTCTTTCCAATTTTGTCTTATAAATAATTTTTCATCTTCCATAAGTTGATTAGTATGAGGTCTAATTCCTGAAGCTTTCAATGCTTTTGTCCAAGTTCCAAAATGTCTAATAATTGTTCTTGACGATGGACCGGGAATACTATTGACATCTCTAAAAGTCGGACTTTTACCAGTAGCTTTATATATTGATCTAAGATATTTCTTTATTAACGAACGAGTGTAAGGAGTACTATATTTTCCATTTTTTGTTCTCATATATTTATAATAATTAATATGTATAAAATGTCAATTTAATGGAAAAAATGTCATTATCCGAAGTTAGAATGATATAATACCTTACTTATGGAAAAATTTTCACAGGAATGGTGGCGTACTGTTCCATGTAAGCCAGGATGTGCCAATTGTTGCCCTAAAACATGCATCCATCTTTCAGCAGAAAATTTATGTGATGTTCACCCCTCGTTATTTAACAATTCTGAATCTATTGCCTTAAGTAAAGGGCGTGGTATGGGTTGTCACGCCTTACCAATTGAATTGTTTGTATATGGTTACTATTGTCCGGCAATCACTGATATAATGGAAGAAGAGGGTATTATAATTAGACATTCAACCAAATATGGAGTAGAAATGATTGATAATTTTCCGGAAGTTGTAAAAAAAACTAGAAGACTTAGAAGCTTCTAATAAATTAAAGTAAAAAATGGAAACGGTGTCACTATCCCGAGTTAGGATAAGTTGTGGGATAATAAAGATATGGTTTTTGATAAATTATTTAATTTTCATCCCAAAGAAGTTGTTAATCCAGTAACCTCTCGACCTTATGGAGAAACAAATATTGGTAGATATCGAGAAAAGAATGAAGACGCTATCCTAATCTTTGACCGTAAAGATATTTATGATAAAGTTCAACTCCATGGTGTTTATGCGGTTGCTGACGGAGTTGGCGGTCAACCAAACGGCGAAATTGCTTCTCATTCACTTATTTCATTAATTTTTGATTATGCTTCGGCTGGTAAATATATTCACCAAGAAGAATTACAAATAATTAATAGTCAAATAGAATCTGGTGGCACTACTCTTGTTTTGGCTCAGCAATCAGATAAAGATCAAAATGTTTATGATATATTTTCTGTTGGAGATAGCTCGGCTCTAGTTTTAGATCAAAAATTAGGCACTCTTACTGAAATAACCAGGCGCGATGAAAATTCTGTTGGTCATTTAACTCAAGCCATGGGGCCCGATACCGGCAACTCTTTTTATAGAGAAGCTAATCAATGCTCTGTTACTTTAAAAAAAGGACAAACTCTTTTATTGGCTACTGATGGCTTTACTGGATATATCGATAAAGGTAAGTTTCCCCCATCAGAAATTTTAAAATTAAGAAAAAAATATCCTGACGAATCAAATTTTGTCAGAGCCCTAATTGAGCAGACAAATTCTCTTGGTGGCACCGATAATATTACTATTATCAGTATTCCCTATCGGCCCCAATAGAATAATTCGGATGAAATATAAATACTATACAATATTATTTTTATTGTATTTGCCCTTTCTTTTAATCCAATACTTCACCACAAAACCCACAAAGTTATTAGAACATACTGAAATAGAAACCGTAGAACAAATATATCGAATGCATCAATATCCTCCTTATGCTTATCGTCTAGCTAATATCATTGAGGCCCGTTCTGAATTTAGAATCTTTTTTAAATTAGAAAAAAATTTTATTAGCTCATTTGACATTTCTAATTTTTTCAATAGTTATCGAATATTTTTGTTACCAATATTTTTAATTGGCTACTTCGAAATTATTAAAAAATACCCAAAGGAAACATTATTTTTTTCTTTTTTACCGATTGTTTTACTAACAATTATTGGGCATCAAAATCTTTACGGACCCATAAGTCTATATCCAATAATGCTTTTATCAATAATTATTGGATTGTTAAAACTAGCTAATAAATGGATTTAAAAATTATTTTGATTATTATTTTTGCTTCATTTTTATATTTTTTTAAAATTAATGTAATTCCAAACGGTGTCTATTCTGACGAAGCTACTGTTGGATATAATGCCTATTCCATACTTCAAACGGGCAAAGATGAATACGGCCAAAAATTTCCTTTAGCTTTCAGATTTTTCGGAGCTTATACTCCACCCCTTTTTGTTTATATTTCGATTCCTTTCATTAAACTTCTAGGCTTGAAAGTTGGCAGTCTAAGAATAATATCTGGATTATCAACAATACTGGGTATCTATTTAATTTATTTTTACAGTGAAAAGCTTAATTTGTTTAATTCTAAGGCTTCTAGATACCTAGCGTCTTTTACCTTTGCTATCACTCCTTGGGTTGTCTTTAATGCTAGATTGGGTTACGAAGTTACTCTGGGATACATTATATTTTCTTTGGGATTATTTTTAATCTGGGATAAATTAATCAAAAACAAAATATCAATAAGTGGACTAATAATCTTATCTCTTTCAACTTATATTGGACATACTCAAAGGTACCTCTTTCCAGTATTTTTATTATTTTTTTCATTGATATTTTATTCAAAATTAAAAACTAAAAATAATCTTAAACTTTTACCAAAAAATTTATTTTTATTATTTATAACTCAAATACCTAATATAATTCTCTTAACTACTCCTGCTTTTTGGGTCAAGAATAATGTTTATGTCAATACAAATATTTATCAATTATTTAATGATTTTTCTTCACAATTACTTACATATTTTTCTCCAAAGTATATTTTTGGCATTTCACCAGACATTAATCTTCAACATACCTCCCCCTATCTACCACTCTTTTATTCATGGTTAATTATTCCCTTTTTTGTCGGTTTATATCAATTATATTTAACAAGAAAAACTTTAAATGGAAAATATTTATGGCTTATTTTCTTAATTTCTCCAGTTCCAGGATCACTCTCAGGCCATTTTATCTCAGTTCAAAGAGTTCTTTCTATGATCATTCCTATTGTCTTAATAATTACTTTAGGTTTTGATTTATTAATAACTAAAATTCGGCGTCTATATATTATTTTTGTATTATCATTTTTAACAATAATGTCTTTACTGTTTTTATGGCGATCATATTTTATTTTTCTCCCCAAAGAAAGATCTGTATGGTGGAATTACGGTTTCAAAGAGTTAAGTCAAGAAATAAAAAATAATCCAACTAAAAAATACATTATCGATAATACTCGTGATGCTTCCATATATATGAATTTACTTTTTCACTTACAGTATTCACCCTCATTACTTCAGAAAAATTTTTTAAATTACGAAAAAATTTATTACACCAATCCACATTTTAACCCCAACTATAATTTTGCTAACATTGAAATAAGACCAATATATTGGGAAAAAGATATTTATATTGACCAAATTTTAGTTGGTGATTCGTTGGCCATCTCTGACTCTCAGGCAAAATCCCATTTTTTAAAAAAAGTTATAGATATTAAAGATCCGACTGGTAAATCTCTTATTGTTGGCTATGAAACTAATCCTCTTGCCAAATATAATTCAAAGAATAGTAAACTATAAATAATCAAAATGAATCAAAAAATATACACTCAAATTAAATCAACCATTGACAAGTCAAAGCATATCCTTCTTCATCTTCACCCCGGTCCAGATGCTGATTCCATCGGCTCCGCTCTGGCTTTTTATCACTACCTAACTAGTCTCAACAAAAAAGTTACCCTAATTTCGGGTGATTCGAATGTATCACCAGGTCTTGCTACTCTCCCCGGCGCCGATCAGATTCTTCCTCAAAATTTTTTTGATGTAAATTTAGCTGATTTTGATTTGTTTATTATTTTAGATTCCTCAGAAAAAAGACAAATTTCAAAACTAAAAGAGGTAATTTTCCCTCCTCATTTACACACTATAGTCATCGACCATCACGCCAGTAATACTGGCTATGGAGATTTCAATTTAATCGAAAAAAACTCTCCCGCTACCTGCCAAGTTGTCTATAAATTATTTAAAGCCTTAAATATTAAAATTTCTAAAGAAATAGCCATTTGTCTTTTTACCGGTATTTTTGGTGATACTGGTGGTTTTAAATATTCATCTACTTCCGCCGAGACTTTTTCTATTTGTGCCCAGCTGACTAAAATTGCTCCTGATTTTTCAAAAACCCTTTTTAATTTAGAAAACAATGATCGTCCCGACCGCCCCAAACTTTTAGGTCTTCACCTCAGTCATATTGAAACTTTTTTTAACGGTCAAATTGCCCTTTCCGCTCTTCCTTCAAGTTTACTTAAAAAAAACAACATTAATCCTGACGATAGTGTTAACGCTGAAATATCCAACACTCTCAAATCAGTCGTTGGCTGGAATATTGGTATTTCCATGATTGAAGCCGGAAAAAATAATGTCAAAGTCAGTTTTCGTACTCGTGATCCAAATGTTTTTGATGTCAGTAAAATTGCCACTGCTACTGGCTATGGTGGGGGTCACAAGGCGGCTGCTGGTGCCTCTCTACCCATGTCTCTTTCCAAAGCCAAGCAGCTACTTTTAGAGACTATTTCCCGATTTCATCCCGAGCTTGGTAATATATAATAAATTTATGTCCGACTGTATTTTTTGTAAAATTGCCAATAAGAAAATA
>JAQVSW010000033.1 GCA_028700345.1 Candidatus Shapirobacteria bacterium
TTATTAATTAAATCTAAATGAAAGAACCACAAGTCAAAGGTACTGTTACTGAGGTTTTACCCGATCAATTATTTCGGGTCAAGCTCGAAGACGATCGTATCATCGTCTGTTATTTGGCCGGCAAACTTAAAATGCACCACATTCGCTGCCTCGCTGGAGACACTGTTTCGGTCGTTTTATCACCCGACGGCAACAAAGGTCGAATTACCTACCGCGGCTGAGTCCTTGTTTATCAATTTACTCTTTGATATTATTGGCAGTTTAGGTTACAATACCAAAGCCAAAGTTTATGAAAGTAAAATCAAGCATAAAACGCCGTTGTAAAAACTGCAAAATCGTTATTCGACGGGGGGTTAAGCGAGTTATTTGTTCTACTAAAAGACACACCCAAAAACAGGGTTAATTTTTTTATGAGAATTTCCGGAATTGAAATCCCTGATAATGAGAGAGCCCAGGTGGCTCTGACTCGTTTTTTTGGTATTGGTCCTAAAAATGTTCTTAAACTTGCCAAAAAAGCTGGTATTGATTTAAATACTCGAATTAAATCTTTAAATCGTGATGATATTAGCTCTTTAATGAAGGCCCTTGAAGATTTTCAAACCGAAGGGGATTTAAAAAGAGAAATTCGTGAAAATATTGATCGTTTAAAAGCTATTAAATGTTATCGTGGAGTTCGCCACATCGTTTCCCTTCCCGTTAGAGGTCAAAGAACCAAGTCTAATTCTCGGACCCGTAAAGGGAGAAAGAAAACTGTTGGTTCTCTTACGAAGGAAGCTTGGGCAAAAATTGAAACTCAGCAAAAAGCTGCTGCAGTAGTCAAAAAATAAAATAATTATATGGCAACTACAAAACCTAAAACCACTACCGAAGAAACAGTCAAAAAAAACAAATCTCTTCCGAGGAGTAAAAAAGTTGTCAAAAGTCTCGCTGAAGGTCGTCTTTACATTCAATCAACCTTCAATAATACTATTGTCACTATTACCGATATTAAGGGAAATACTCTCGCCTGGTCCAGTGCTGGACAATGCGGTTTTAAAGGCTCTCGTAAATCAACTCCTTATGCTGCCACTACTGCCATCGAAAAGGCTTTAGATGCCGTCAAACCTATTGGAATTAAAAAATTAGCAGTTTATCTAAAAGGACCAGGTACCGGACGTGATGCCGCTCTTCGTTTTCTTCGCTCCAAGCGCGATTTCGAAGTCGACATGATTGCTGATGTTACTCCTGTTCCTCACAACGGCCCCCGACCTCCCAAGGCCCGTCGAGTCTAAAAAATATTATGAGAAGTACACTTGATACTAAATGTCGACTTTGCCGTAGTGAAGGCGTAAAGCTTTATTTAAAAGGTGATCGTTGTTTTTCTCCTAAATGTCCTCTTGAAAAGAAAGGTGCCGTTAAACCAGGCATGCACGGAGCTAAGAGAAGTCGAAAACCGACTGATTACGGCATTCAGCTTCGGGCTAAGCAAAAAGCTAAACGTTTTTATGGAGTAGCCGAAACTCAATTCAAAAATTATTACACCGCCGCTAAAAAACTAAAAGGTTTAGTTGGTGAAAATTTATTAATCCTCATCGAGAGAAGACTTGACAATGTTGTTTATTTATCTGGTCTCTGTTTATCCAGAAGTCACGCCAAGCAATTGATCAGCCACAAAGAGGTTCTGGTCAACGGTAAAGTCTTAAATATTTCTTCTTATTTAGTAAAAGTAGGGGATGTCATTACTCTAAAACCAAAAATAATTGAAAAAAGTGGCGATACTTTTAAGTACGCCAATAAAGACTTCAAAGCTCCGGAGTGGATTGATCTCGACAAATCCAAATCCAGCGCCAAAATAATTGCTCTTCCCATTATCGATCAAAATCATAACGGGATCGATGTAAATTTAATTATTGAATATTATTCAAGATAACAAAAGGAGAAAACCATGATTGACACCAGTCGCTTTCATATTAAAACCATTAAACAAACTTCTACCTACGGTAAGTTTGAGTTGACTCCACTTGTTGGAGGTTTAGGCCATACTTTAGGTAATAGTCTTCGTCGCATTTTACTAATCACTATTCCTGGTGCCGCCATTACTCGCATCAAAGTTGATGGTGCGACTCACTTATTTACTACCTTACCTGGAATAAAAGAAGATTTGGTTGAAATTTCTCTTAATTTAAAAAAGATTAAATTTACCTATGCCAAGGAAGAACCAACTATTTTAATCTTAGATAAAAAAGGCAAGGGTGTCATTACCGCCGCTGATATTGCTGATAGTACAGTTTGTAAAGTTTCTAATCCCGATCAAGTTATTGCCACTTTGACTGATGCTAAAGCCCATCTTAAAGTTGAAATGACCGTCGAGAGAGGCGTTGGTTATACTTTAGCTCGAGAACAAAAAACTGATATTGTTGGAGAAATTATTTTAGATGCCACCTTTACTCCAGTTTTAAAAGCTAATTACTCCGTTGAGCCTACTCGTCTTGGTAAAAAAAGTAATTATGACAAATTAACTATGGAAATATGGACTGATGCTTCAATTGATCCTTTAATTGCTTTAAAAATGGCTGCCAAAGATTTAATCAATGCTCTTGATCAAATTGTTGATACCAGAGAATTTGAAGACGAAGTCATCACTCTCGATTCTATGCCCATCAATCAAATGGCCGAAATTTCAGTTGAAGAAATTGAATTACCTCTTCGGGTGACCAACGCTCTTAAAAAAGCCGATTATTCAACTATTAACGATCTAGTTAAAGCGGGTCGCTCTGAAGTAAGTAAAGCCAAAAATGTTGGTGAAAAATCGTTAAAAATTATTGATGCTTGGCTTGAGGAAAAAAGCTTTTCTTGGAATAAATAAACATGAGACATCGAATTTCAGGTTACCATTTAGGTCGAACTACCAATCAAAGAAAAAATCTTTACAGGTCTCAGCTTCGCTCTTTATTCACTCATGGTTATATTAAAACCACTGTCACCAAGGCAAAATCTATCGCTCCTCTGGCTGAAAAAATTGCCCTCTCTGCCGTGAAAGCTGATCTAAATTCTCGCCGCTATATTTTTACTTTCTTTCAAGATCGAAATGTAGTCAACAATATTGTGAATGCTTTTACCACTACTTTTTCTGGTCAGACCCAAAACTTTACTCAGATGAATAATGTCAAATTCCGACAGGGTGACAATGCTTTAATTGTTCGTCTAAGTTTTGTTAAAGAAGTAAAATGTATCTCTCCTGTTATTTCCAAAGCTGACAAAAAAATAGCATCTGATAAAATAAAAGTCTCTTTTGGTGGAAAAGTGAAGGAAGTTAGAAAAAAAGTTGCGACTAAAAAGAAAATAGTTACCAAAAAGGAGACTAAAAAATGAAATCAAAAACTACGGTTTTAAAAGGTAGTAATCCTATCCGTACTTGGATTTTAATCGATTTATCGGGTAAAACTCTAGGCCGTGTCGCTACTGAAATTGCTGCCATTTTAATGGGTAAAAATAAAGCCACCTTTTCTTATCATCGTGACGATGGAGATTATGTTGTGGCTATAAATGCCAAAGATATTATTGTTACTGGCAAAAAACTAAAACAAAAAATATATTACCGTCATACGGCTTATACCGGTAATTTATATGAACTTTCTCTAAAAGATTTATTAAAAAAGGATCCAAGAAAGGTAATCGAATACGCCGTTTATGGTATGATTCCCAAAAATCATCTTCGGGCCAAAAGAATGCGTCGATTAAAAATTTTTACCAATGCAGAGCATAAATATGCTGAAAAAATAGGAAAATAATATGGCTACTCCAAAAACACCCAAAAAAACTTCAACTACTTATATTTATGCTTTAGGTCGGCGCAAGGCTGCTGTAGCTACCGTAAAATTATATAAAGGAAAGGGGGATTCAATCATAAATAGTCGTCCCTTAAACAAATATTTTCCCTTAACTTTTTCTCGTTTAGACCTCCCCTTTGTCACCACTGAAACTCAAAATAAATATTATTTTAATGCCAAGATAGTCGGCGGTGGTAAAACTGGTCAGCTTTCTGCTTTAATTCTAGCTCTTTCTAGGGCTTTAAAAAAATCAAACGTAGATTTTACTTCTCTTCTCGCTCAAGCTGGATTACTTACCGTTGACGCTCGTGTTCGTGAACGTCGGATGGTTGGTACTGGTGGTAAAGCGAGACGCCAAAAGCAATCTCCAAAGCGTTAATATCTTGTCATTGTATAATCCTCGTCATAGCGAGGAAGTACTCCGACGAAGCAATCATTCAAAAATTAATCCTGTCGCAAGACGAGTTTTCTAATATCCTTAAATTAAATTATTTTTGTTGGCCTGTTCTCTTTGCTATTATCTGCTCATTAATACTTTTTTTGGCTTCGGTATAAACTTCAGGTAATTTTTCTGATACTTTCTCTCCAGGTTTAACTCCATAAAAACTGTCAAGACTTCTTTCTAAAATTTCCAAGTTATCAATTCCTTTATGCACCTCCGTGAACTTGTTTATCATTTCTGCTGGGGAATCTATTCCCTGAAATGGATTTCCATCCGGATTAAGTGAACCATCGTAAGGTACACCAGTTTCAACTTGTCTTAATGTCCCCAGTAAATCAGCAACATAGCCCCCAAAAGAAGATATTGTTGAGGTAAATTCAGATCTGTTATCAATCATATGTAAAGTAATTTTTAACTTACACTGTTATTATATATCAAATTCATCGACAGAATTCTGTTTTGCGCTAAAATAGTTAATGTCTTTGATCCAATCTTTTATCCTCGCTTTTGTTCAAGGTGTTGCCGAATTTTTACCTATTTCCTCTGATGGTCATCTAAATTTAGTTCAACATCTCTTTGGTTTAACCCCATCTTTGAGTTTTGATGTTTTTCTTCACACCGCTACCTTTTTTTCTGTTCTTTTCTATTTTCGTAAAAGATTAAACTATCTTTTATCCAATTTGCCGTATATTATTGTCGGTACTATTCCGGCTGTTATCGTTGGTTTCTTTTTTAAAGATCAAATTATTTCTCTTTTTGCCACTCCAAAATTACTGCCATGGTTCTTTTTAATAACTGCCATTTGTGTTTTTTCCACCAAACTTGTCAAAAAACAGGACAAAAAAATTACTTACCTATCGGCATTTATTATTGGCATTTTTCAAGCTGTGGCCATTCTCCCTGGTGTTTCCCGTTCCGGTTTGACAATTTTTTCGGGAATTCTTTTAGGTCTATTCCCAGTCAATGCTTTTAATTTTTCTTTTGCCTTATTCATTCCTGTTTCTGTCGGTGCCATTTTGCTAGAAATAAATAATATTTTATCCCCAGGTCTTTTAACAATTAATAATCTTATTGCCTTTATTTTTGCCTTTTTAATTGGGCTTTTAGCCTTAAAAATTCTTGAAAAAGTAATTTTAAGTAACAAATTCTGGTATTTTGGAGTTTACACTTTTGTCCTATCTTTTGTTCTTTTCTTTTTTCTCTAGGCCTCGGCTATCTTTCCTCTTATTTGAGCTTCTTTGAATTTTCTAATACTCTTGATTGTTTTTTTAAGAGCTTTATAGCGTGTTTCAAAATCAACCGCTTTTACAAAAAACTCTGACACCACCAAAAGTTCTTGGTCTTTATTTTTCTTTGTCATATATTATTTTTCTAAAATCTATCGTCTAAAATCTAATCTCTACTTTTTATCCTAACTGTTTTCCAAAACTAACACAGAGCTGTTCTAGATCTAAAAGATGAAAGCCTTTTTTAGAAATGGCTCTCTCCATAGCCTCATTGACTTTTAATGGTTCTTTGCAATCAATATGCTCCGCTTCTACTTTTGGGTTTACCGTTTTAATTAGTTCTACCGGTATTAAAGCTACGCTCGGGACTCCGTGCGGAGTTGATTTAGTTTTAGTCCCCTTTGGAGTAGTTGGGCTACTTTGACCTGTAGTTAGGGAATACAAATGGTTGTTGGCCACAACCACGGTAATATCAATATTGAGTCTGGCTGCTGCTACTAAATGACTTAGTCCTTCACCATAGATTCCCCCGTCTCCACCAATAGCTATCACATTTAGCTCGGGATTAGCTAGTTTTATTCCTACGGCTGTGGGAATACATCGACCATGGAGAGAGTGAAGCCCCCAGGCCTTAACAAAATCAGCCATATTACCAATACAACCGATGTCATAGACAATTACTGTCTTATCTTGATCTAAATTCATTTTCGCTAGAGTATTTTGCAGTCCAGCAAAAATTACATAGTCTTCACAACCTGGACACCAAGTTGGGGTTACTCCCGACCGCCAGTTAGTCATTTAAAGCCTCCTTTATTTCCTCCGGAAAGAATGGTCTTCCGTCATATTTTAATATTCTTTTTGTAAATTCTATTGTCATTTGCGATTTCAGAAGTGTTTCGAGCTGTGCCGTCGCATTATTTTCGACTAATATCTTTTCTTTAAAAGCATTTATTATTTGACCTATCTTTGGGTCAAGTGGCCACATTCCTCTAATTTGTAAAAAGGCGAAGTCTTCCTTATTTTTCATTTCTTTAAGTGCTTCCAAAATCGCTCCTTTGCTTGATCCCCAAGCCACAATAATTTTTTTCGCCTTATCACTACCAAAAAGATTTACCTTTGGCATATTTTTTAATATTTCTGCTATTTTAGCCAATCTCAAATCTGTTGATTTTTTACTTTCTTTTGATCCCTCTACTGAAAAGCCCGCCTCATCATGTTCATAACTATTGTAAAGTTTTATTTTTTGTCCTTTCCCTGGCACTGCTTTTAGACTCTCAACTTTTTCTTCTTTTTCTTTAGCAAAATTGCTCGTATTAGCACTGGATTCTGATAGATTTTTATCAGACAGCATAATTACGGGAATATCAAATTTATTGGCTAAATTCAAAGATAACTTACCAAGTTCAAAGGCTTCTTCATGATCGCCTGCCGCCAAGACAATCTTAGGAAATTCTCCGTGACCACTATACACTGCAAAAAGTAAATCACCTTGACTAGTCCAAGTAGGCATTCCTGTAGCTGGACCTGGTCGCGAAGATAGGTAATAAACCACTCCCAGGCCCGCCTGAGCATCGAAACTTACTGATTCAGTCATGAGTGCAAAACCACCTCCAGAAGTGCCTACAGCACTTCTCGTGCCGGCCATTGAGGCTCCCGAGGCAATCGAAGCGACTGCAATTTCATCTTCTGGATGAATTACCTTGATTTTAAACACATCTATGTTTTTGGCTAAAAAATGAAGTAAACCTGAGGCTGGAGTCATTGGATAAGCCACATACATTTGAAGACCGGCTTTATAAAGTCCCCAACCGGCCGCCTCACTACCATCAACAATAATCTTTTTTTCAGTATTTATCCCTTTATTTACCGGTAATTGCTTGGTATTTTTTTCAGCCCAGCTATACCCCATCTCAAAAGCTTTTAAATTTACCGAATCACAGCCAAAAGCCTCCTGAATATTATTCTTAGCAAAATCTTTATCTAGATTTAGTAAAAAAGCGAGTAGTCCGAGAGAAATCGTATTGGCATAGATATTTCCTCCAAGCTGAGTGCACATTTCTTTAAAGGGAATATTTATTTTACCGTCATTGTCAGCAAAAACTAGTGTCTCTTTTTTAAATTCGCTTTTATGTTCTTGCCAGTGTCCAGCTACCAGTGAGATAAAAACATCTAATTTTTTGTGAACTGAGTAGACTTTATCAACCGAAAAACTGACCTGATAGGTATTGTGTCCTCCTCGGACGAGTGATGGATATTCTGAGTAATCCTGAAGATAATAACCACTTTCATTTAACATTTTGGCGAGGAGCAAGCCTGCCGATTTAATTCCGGTCCCTGCCGGTCCAGCAATTTTGATTGTCCAAACTTTATTCATAATGTTCTATTCTACTATAAATTTGCTTTTAGTTTTAACTGTGTTAGACTACTCTCTGATTTGCGAACGCCC
>JAQVSW010000034.1 GCA_028700345.1 Candidatus Shapirobacteria bacterium
GAAGTATCTAATAAAGTCTCAACTTCTATCTTTAAATTTGCCTTTGACCACTGTTTAGCTTGGTTAATATCGACTCCTAGAGCCACTAAATCAATTCCAGATGAGATTAAGGCGTAGTAGCAATCTTTGTCTGTTCCACCTTCACATTGATTATAGGCATTGACTCCTCCCAGAGTTAAATTAGCAACATCATTAACAACTTCAATTCCACTTAAAAGAGCACTACCTTTAGTGACCAGTCCCGTTCCAGCCAGTCCTCCATCAACTGTCGCCGTAACCGCATAGCCAGCAGCGAGGACACATTTCATTTTTTCATCATTAGTCATACCCTCAAAACCTTGACATTCCTTAGCCGCATTATTGACGGCATAAACCGCATTTCCAATTCTCACTACGCTCATGATTGTTGGTAGATTTGCTACCGCGGCTGGTAGTAATGTAGTCGCTGCTCCTCCAATAGTAAAAGGCATGGCTACTGCAGCTGCATTCATTACCACAAACTCTATTGCAAACTCTTTCATTTCTTGTTCTGTAGGTGGACGACACTGAGCTTCCAAAGAAGTTATTTGTTTACAGCTATAATTGTAACCAGCCATTGATAATGGTAATGGACAGGTCAAAGTTGATAACCACCTTCGACCATCAGGAGAACAAGTTTCCAAACTAGCCTGACTATTTGAACCGTTACATCTGAGAGCTCCTGGAGTACAGATAGGATTTGCATTAACGGCTGATTTTGGTTCACAATACCACAGGCCAATTTTGTCTGGTACCTTGGCTCCAGTGCAAGCCCAATTAGTAGGACAATCATAATCACTGCCCTCAAGACCTCCAGAACAAACCGGGTATGAATCTAAGCCGTTACAAACATTATTAACACAACTACTACAGGCTTGTTTTATCCAACCACTCCCAGTCTCCGTGCAAGTTAATAAAGTTTTACTGTCACTACATTTAAATTCTCCTGGTTTACAGACAAAACCAGCTTCACCAACTTCTTTACATATTTTTTCATCACAGATACCTGAAGTACAATCAGAATTATTGCTACAAGTATCTCCACTAACTTTCAAAGAAATACATTTCTTGTTGAAAAGACCCAAAGTAGTTGCTTTGCACTTTCCCGAAGCACAGTCCTCATCTTTTGAACAGCTATCACCAGGCTGTTTTAAGATTGAGGTGGAGATCGCTTTACAAACCAGTGAAGATCCCTGATAGACTGCCTCTTTACTACAACATTTACTCGCACTATCAGTCGTTCTGCTATCAGGGAGACAACTGCAAATTAGTGAAGAGCCAGCATAAATAGCATTTTTACTACAACATTTATCCCCGCTCTCTGTCATTCTTCCATCGGGGAGACAACTCGTGACTGGAGTCACTGTTGGTAGGGCCACACAGGTTTTGCTCACCGAATCACAAACTCGACCTTCTGAACATTTGAAAATAGTGTAGCCAGTCCTATCCCCTTTACAAATATTGACTCCTGATTTGTCTGGTAGACATTCTCTCTCTCCGATTTTACAAGCATAAGAGATAATCTTTTCTCCACAGCAGTATTGAGGCCGAGGACAGCTACCAACTCCAGTTTTCATGTTCATGGTCAGACAGTCAGAGTATTGACAGGTACCACTGCAGGCCGTGGTGGGAGTAGCTGTGGGTGCTCTGGTGGGAGTCGAGGTCGGTATTTTGGTAGGGGTAGGAGTAGAGATTGAAACACAGGTCTCTGTAACTGAGTTACATTTCTTTCCGACTGAGCAATTAATCAGAGTGTAGCCACTTTTGTCAGTTTTACAAACCCAGACTCCCAAGTTATCATCAGCACAGTGTTTATCTCCCAGATTACAGATTGGAGCTATTATCTTCTCTCCACAGCAGTATTGAGGCTGGGGACAATTACCAGTGCCTGTTTTCATGTTCATAGTGAGACAATCAGAGTATTGACAGGTGCCAGTGCAGGCCGTGGTGGGGGTGGGAGATGGAGCTCTGGTGGGAGTCAAGGTCGGTGGTTTGGGAGTACTAGTCGGACAAGGTCGACAACATTCATCCTCTCCCTGACAGGTACCTCCAGTAATAGTGCCACAGGTACAACCGTAACTAACACAGCTTCCTCCGAGACTAGAACAGATGTAACTTAGGGGTTTGGGAGTACTTGTTGGAGGTTTGGGAGTATTGGTGGGAACAACAACTTTACAATAGTTACCACTACAACCATTGGGACAATTTTTTTGAAACACCCATGATCCATTTTGACATCTCTGCTGAATATTATTAAAACATCTAACATAACCATCAGTACAACCAGAGGGAGGCGGTGAAATCACTGAAGCGGCTCTATTTCTCGTATCTTGATTCTCCTGAACTAGCTTAGTCGCAGCTGGCACCACCAGCGCCATGATGAGAAGTCCCAGTAAAACTGGAATCTGAGCTAGAGCTTTTCTTTTTTTAAAACCAAAAGTTACCATAACTCATAAACTACCGAGACTGATTTGCTAATATCCATCTCTCCACTCCCCACACTGTCTTGACTCGAACTAATAGTACTACTAATCTCGGCCTGATCATCAGCTACTGTCTTGATTCGCCCGAGGATTCTCCCCATAGAAGCAGCTATCTTTCTCCCCTCCTGTCGGGCATTTTTTAAAGCTAGTTTTCTGACTTCCTTTTCAATTTCATCTTCATTCTCTGGGAGAAAAGTAATATTTGAAATTGAAGTGGCACCACTGGTGTAAAGAGTCTTAACCAGATCATTAACTTTATCTATTTGATTAAAGGTAATTTTAAACCCATTACTGACTTGGAAATTACTGACCGTCACTAGTTGAGTTCCGACTACCTGTTGGCCACTGTTTTGAGAGATGGTGTAAAAAGATTTTTGAATTTCAGCCTCCTCCCCTACTATAGTCTTGGCTTCTTTGATTAAAGCATTAAGGCCTTCCTCTCCAGTTTGAATGGCATTGGCGGCCAGGGGTGAAGTGTTAGTCTTGGTGACAATCATCGAGACCTTATTTACTTTAGTTGAGAGCTCACCTAGTCCTGTGACGGAGATTTGAGTTGAGGGAAAAGCCATTTTAAAGAGGGTTATGGCTCCGAGGACAATAGCAATAGTGGTTAAAATCTTTTTAACTTTTTTTGGTTGGTTATCGGTACTACTACTAGAATAGGTATTTTCCATAAAAAAAGAATAGCGGATTTAAGGAGAAAAAATCAAGAGGGAAATTACATTTTTTCTTGATCGAGAATCTCATCAACATCCATTGGCACTTTTTTATCCTCAGTCCAGAGATAAAACTTACCCCCCTCTTCTTTTACTCTGTCCACAAACAAAACTCCATCTAGATGGTCACTTTCATGTTGCCAAACTATCGCCTCAAATCCCTCTAAAATCTTATTTCTAGTTTCTAGTTTTTTATCTACCATTTCCTCCCAAGCCACCTCAATCTTTAGATATCTTTTTACTGTTCCAAATAAATCTGGAAAAGACAAACAGCCCTCCAAAAAATCATTCTCTTTTTCTCCTTCTTCTAAGATTTTGGGATAAATCTTTTCACCAAAAGAAGCTTCTATTCTTGGATTTAAATATATTTTCACTCCCTCCTTATTTTTTATTCCCAAAAACTTTTTTGAAATTCCAATTTGAGGCGCCGCCAAACCAGCACCATTTTCTGATTTTTCCAGAATCTCTCTTAGCTGCTCTATTTCCGATAAAAGTATTTCATCAACTTCTTTTATCTCTTGACACTTCTTTCTTAAAACTTTATCAGGAAACTTTACTATTTCTCTCATATCCTATTTTATCAAAAATTGATTATAATCTATACTATGACCAAAATTATCTTCTTTGGTGCTTCTATTTATTCACTGCCAGTTTTAGAAAAACTTATAACTCTCCCCGATTTTCAGCTCCAAACTGTCGTTTCCAAAATCGACAAGGCTTTTGGTCGCAGTCAAAAAATTACCCCTAATTCCGTTGCTAAATATTGTCTTGATCACCATCTCCCCCTTCTTCAGATTGAACAGTTTACTCCAGAAGTTAAATCTAAAATCTCTTCTTTTAAATCTGATCTTGGTCTTTGTGTCGCCTTTGGCCCTCCTTTTTTTGACGAAGATACTATTAATAGTTTCCCTAGCAGAATTATTAATATTCATCCCTCTCCTCTACCCAAATATCGGGGTGCCACCCCTGGCCCTTGGCAAATTATTAATGGTGAAACTAGCAGTGCCGTTACTTTTTTTCAAATTGATCCCCTTCCCGATCATGGACCCATAATTGCTACTCTCCCTTTTGACATCTCACCCAGCGAAACCGCCAACACCTTTTATCAAAAAGCCTTTTCCCTCGCTGCTGATAATTTAGATACCGTTCTAAAATCATATTTATCGTTCCCTCAATCTATTCAACCTCAATACCATTCTCAAAAAAGTTATTTTCCAAAATTAACTAAAGATACGGCAAAAATAAATTGGACCTGGAGTTTAAATAAAATTGAAGCCTTTATTCGGGCCTTAAATTCCTGGCCAATTGCCTGGACCTTTGTGGAAAATTTAAATCATACCACTTTTAAAATGAAAATTTTTTCTGCTTTTATTGATCAAAATAAATTAGAGCTTATTCCAAAAATAGTCCAAGTTGAGGGGAAAAACAAAACCGAGTGGACAGAGATTAAAAAATATTATTCAATAATTAGAAAAAACTGAGATTAAATTATCACGGTAAAACAGGGATTTTATTATTTTTAATTTAAATAAATTTTATAAAATATTTATGTTATTTTATTCTTAAACAATATTAATATTCTGGTAAAATAGGCAAATTATATCTTGACAAAATACTCAAAATCCTCTTTAATTTTATAAAGGAGGAACAACAAATGCCCGTCAAAAAAGCAAAGAAAAAAGTCGCTAAAAAGAAAGTTGTTAAGAAAAAAGCAAAGAAAGTAGTAAAAAAGAAAGTCGCTAAAAAAGCTAAGAAAAAAGCTAAAAAATAAACTTTCTTTCCCAATTAAAAAAACGGTGCTTATTTAAGTGCCGTTTTTTTAATCTCTCCCTTAATTTTTTTTAAGCATTTACTACAATAAACACCTTTTATTTCCCCTTCTCCTACTTTTAATGACACTTTCTGAACGTTGGCTTTAAAAGTTCTTGAAGTTCGGTTTTGAGCATGGGAACGATTTCGCCCAATGGCCGTCCCTTTTCCACATAAACTACATTTTCTCATAGGGTATACTATACCAAAAGCGCCTCTTAATTAAAACATGGAAATAATCATTGCCCTTTTATCAATTTTATCCCTCATTATTGTCATTTCTCTCCATGAATTTTGTCATGCTCTCGCCGCCGACAAACTTGGCGACCCTACTCCCAGGGCTTATGGCCGGCTTACCCTCAATCCTATGGCACATATTGATCCTATTGGCACTCTTTTAATTCCATTTTTTGGAGCTCTCAGTGGTTTTCCCGTTATTGGCTGGGCAAAACCAACCCCTATCGATCCTTATAATTTTAAAAATCCTCGTCGAGATGAAAGTATTGTCGCCCTCGCCGGTCCTTTAAGTAATTTTGTTTTAGCTTTTATTTTGTCTCTTCTCAATTCAAGTTTTGCCCGATATGTTGGCAACATAAGCCTATTTTTAGGTATTTTTAATCTCCTCCCTATTCCGCCTCTCGATGGTTCTAAAATTCTCTTAAATCTCCTCCCAGTCGACCAGGCCCTCAAAATCGAGGCTTCTTTTGAACGATACGGTTATCTTCTTATCGCCCTTCTTTTAATTTCCGGTCTTTTAAGTAAAATTATTTACCCAATTTTTTCTTTCTTTTCAAATCTACTCTATTAGCCTCTTTATTCAGATCTAAAGTCATTTTTTCTACCTCTTTCTTATTCATTCCATGCGCCATGGCTCCCTCTTCCAATGTTTCTATCGCCGACATTGAGCAAAGCATACAATGCATCCCGTATTTTTCGACCAAAATTTCAGCCAATTTGGGATACCTCTCGGCTATTTCCAATATCAGAGTATTTTTATTTATTTTTTGTTTTACCATTTTTTCTAGTTTCTAAAATCTAATTTCTAATCTCTATTTTTTTATATTTCTCCCAATTTTATCTTTTTTAGCTCTAAATACCAACTCTTCTCCACCTTCTCCCATATTTTTTTCATTCTACACTTTCTTATTCTAATACAGCTTTTATCCCCCAGGCAGGTCACCATAGCTTTATTTTCCCCCAACGATTCAAACAAATCATAAATACTTTTCCTTTCCCATTCCTTTACCATTTGATAGCCCCCACTTTTTCCCTCTTTAGATTCAATAATTCCCCCACTTTTCAAATTAATCGCTATTTGCCCCAAAAAACGATAAGGTAATCTTAAATTTTTGGCTGCCTGAGTTATCGTTATATTTTTACCCTTATTATGCGATAAATATGAGATAAAAACGATGCTATATTCCACTTTTTTTGAAATTGTCATCATGGTACAATTATACAACCTGCCAAAAAGCGATCTTTGAGAAGGTGTTTTTTCTAGCTAACCTAATATAAAGGAGGATGTTTGTTAATATCGGCTTTGCCTTTATTAACTAGTTCTCCCCACGTTTTTTCGTAAGCGTGGAAAAGCCACTATCGAAGTTAATCACTTTTGGCAGGCTTTGTTTTTTTTCTTTAGTTTTTTAGACTTTAGACTTTTTTACAAAATCTCCTCTTTTATCCTCTTCCATATCTTTCCCATGGTCTTCTCATTATTTTTGGCTTCTTTATCAATGCTTTTAGCATACATTTTTTCAAAATACTTTGGTCTTTCTAGATACTCGAGTAAAAACGAAGCCGATTCTCCTGGTTTTTCTTTCACCCAGCCCAGATTTTTCTTTTTTATTATTTCTATATTCCCATCCTCCTGTCCCCCAATGTGGGTAATCGCCACCATCGGTTTTTTTGAGGCGACTACATCAAACATAAAATTAGGTCCGGCTTTCCCAAAAACAATATCACTAGCCTGGAGTACCTCCGCCATATCCTCTATCCACCCCAAATTCTTGACAATTATTTGCTCTCCTAGTTTTAATTTTTTAAGCAGTTTTACATACTGATCAATGGTTGAATGGAGCATCTTATCTGTTCCCGTATTAAAAATAAAGGCACATTTACTTTCAATGGTCATTAAAACCGGCAGTAACCTTGTCAGAGAATTTGTTCCCAAACTCCCTCCCCCAATAAATATCACCGGCCTATCATCTGTAATTCCCAGCTTTCGCCTAGCCTCTTTTCTGTCTATTTTTTTATACATCTCTCCTCTCACCCACCAGCCACTCTTCAGTATCTCCCCCTTCAGTCCATATTTTCTGACTTCTCTCTCCGCTACTTCATCATAAACTAGTGTCAAATCAGCTCCGGGTACCACTGTTACTGGTGTAATTGTCCATGGATCAGCAATGACAGACCATAGTTTAAAATTTGCATTTTCATTTTTTCGCCAGAGTTGTAAAGAGTGACTGTGATACCAATA
>JAQVSW010000035.1 GCA_028700345.1 Candidatus Shapirobacteria bacterium
CAGGGAGAAGACCAACATATTTTAGTTGGGAAAAGAGATGGATCTGGAAGCAAAGCCCATATAGTAATTGATGGTGTAACTGGAGAGATAAGGGTTGAAGATAACCAACAGGCCCCAGAAGAAGTAATAGAAAGAATAGAAACTATAATCAAATTACCAAATGGTAAGCAAATCAAGACAACTAGAGAAATATTAGAATTTATTGCTGACGAATAAAGATTACATCTGCCTGTAACCTTTATATTAATACTCGTGTCACTTTTGTCGCTTTTTAAGAAAACCAATAGCGCACGAGGACCTTATTTATTAAATACTTAAAAAATCACCGAAAAGCCTTGCTGGGCTTACCAAAATCACGGTTCCAGCCCGAGGTAGCCCGCACTGAATCAAAATCGCTTTTATTTTCAATTTTAGAGAGGACATTATATGGCTCTTTAAATGAAATATTAGCGATTTTTTTGTTATCAATAGTAGCGTTCCAAAGTAAGGTTATTAGAGTATTCCGCTGTTCGTCAGGTTTTTTAGATAAAAACTCTTTTTGCATTGTTTTAGGCTCTAAAAACGCATTTCTTATCCGTTCCAAAGTAATATTATCTTGGCTAGATTTTTTGGTTTCTAACTCTTGTAAGTCTTTGTTAATTAAAACGATTTCATTTTCTATTACCTGATTCTTCGCCTTATAGCCGCCCTCCAAAACGACTTTATCTAGATAACCGTCTATCAGAACTTTCTTGCGCTCATCAAGCGTTTTGAGCCTATTTTGAAGACCGAGGATAGCCTCTTCTAGATAAGACACGACATTTCCACTTTCTTTGAGTTTCGCCCGATAGACGAGATTAACAACTTTTTCGTCAAAAATTAAATTATCAAATACGCCGTTTAATTCGGTTGAGAGATTTTCTTCTTTGATATAGGCCTTATGCTCTTCGCAGACATTCTTGCCGTTCGTACAATAATAATATGTCAGCCGTCCTTTCTTCTTGGTGGCTGTTAGCAGACAGCCACACTTGGCACATCGGAGCATTCCCCTAAAAGCAAAAGGGATATTTTGTTTTTTGATATGGGATTTTTTAGTTAGCATTTCTTGTACCTCGTCAAAGAGTTTCTTAGAGATTAACGGCTCATGATTACCCTCGTATAGCTGTTCGCCCTTTTCCATTATTCCGCAGTAGAAAGAATCAGATAACATTTTATGAATCTTACTCTTATGATATTTATTATGCGCCCGACTTCTGAATCCCTCTTTAAATAAAATATCCGATATTTCCTTAACGCTGTATTTTCCAGTCTTATACATCTCAAATATTTTGACGATATACTTTCCTCTCGCCTTATCAATAATAATTTTATTGTCTTTATTTAGATAACCTAATGGTGCTAAATTCGGCCAACCGCCTTTTTCCAGTTTAGCCCTAATACCTCTTTTAACATTCTTTGATAAGTCTAAAATATACTGGTTAGCCATTCCGCTTTCTACATTAAAGAGTAAAGCATTGTCGCCTGGCAGATATTGTCTTTCCATAGTCTGAATTATTTTTAGTTCATTCTGTTGCAGGAGCCATTGAATAGTCGCCGAGTCTATAGGATTTCTTGAAAGCCTGTCTATTTTCCAACAGATAATGCCCTGAATTTTACCTCGCTTGATCAAATTGATAAGTTCGGAAAATTGCGGACGGTTATCTGGTTTCTTAGCCGATTTGCTTTCCCTAAAAGTCTGAATAATATCTAGCCTTAGAGTTTCGGCTAATTTCAACATTTCTTTCTCTTGTGAATCTAGAGAAAGAATTTGCCGACTGCTGTCTTCGGTAGACTTTCGACAGTAGAGGGCGTATTTAATTGTGGTTGTTTGTGTAGTATTAGTCATATTTTTATATCTATTGACTTATTGTTATAAGTATGTTATTATATAATTCTTGAATTAAATTAATTGTTCATTTTAAAATAGGAGATTATACCATGCCAGTATTGATTGTTTACGGAGTTTCCGAAGAAATGGCTGATAAGCTTGAAGAATATGCCGATACTCTTATCAACACCGTTGCCCATTCGGTAAAAGAGCTTAACCTGAAATCAACAGATGTTTCCTGCTTTTTCCCGAAAGACTTAATGTCTAAAGGATTAGGCGAAGAAATTATCGTTTTCGTTGATGGATTGTTCAGTAAGCCCGAAAGGACAAAAGAGGTGAGAGATAAATTGGCTCAAGCAGTAGTGCAAACTACCCACCAGTACTTTATGGATGCAAACTTAATTGAATGTTTCATCCGCCCCTTTGATCCTGAACAGGGATTTAGTACCTTATCAAAATAGGGGAAAAACCAAAATGCTTAAACGAGTAGATTCAAATCGCTCGTTTTTTTATATTCAAAAAGGGCAGTCCTGATTCACCCAACATAACAAACTAGCCCAAAGGTTAATTTATCGTTTGGCAGAACTACCCATTTCGAGCGACAAAAGGTATTTTGTTAAAAAAATACCCTGGGCATGTCTGTTTATTATGTTAGGTGAATACTATTAATATACTAAAGAACAAGCTAAAAATCAATATCTTCAATAGATAAGCCAGATAATGTCTGGCTAATCTCTTTATCTAACTCTGGAAATTTAGAAAGGTCATATTGCTGATAATTAAACCAACGCAGAAAATTTACTGGCTTTCCGATAGTGTCATTAATATCGCTCTGGTTATATTCCGTTTCGCCGTCATATTTATAGACTAAAGATTCCGAGGGCAGTTTAGATTCCACGAGCGACACGACTTCCACGAAAGAATTTTCTTGCGGTTTTAATAAGCCTTTACTGGCAATATATTTCTTTTGCCTCGGACAATTATTTTCAAAGACGGATTTCTGAATATACTTAATGAAATAGAAAATAATCTTTTGTAGTTGCGCTTGGTTTTTTATTTTAGTAAAATTTCTGTCTTTTCCGCCGACCATTATCCGACCTTGTCCCCATATCTTATACATTTTCCGATATACGTCTTTGATATATGGCAGATTAAAAAATATCATATGAGGGATGATTAAATTAATTCTGTGTAAAATAGTTATCACAACGAAACGTATTCACTCTTAATTGTTGGCTTATTTGCCATAATTTACTTAATTTTCTTATACCAGTAGGGGATTTCTCGTGTAATTTATTCATACACGAGAATTATCCCCGAAAACGTCCAAATTTACTATTACATTAGCTAATATTTTAAATATCTTTACACATAATTAATTTAATCATCCCTCATATGATAATGAATCGCTCCTCGTTTCTGTAATTCAAATACCGCCAGATATTTTAAGTTGCTTTGTTTCAAGTCTTTTCCCTCGATTCCATTAGTTTCGTAATTGAGCCGTCTGATAAATTTAGTAAATTCATAATTGGCCTGTTTTAAATTAACGATGTTTTCTTTAAAAGTTAAGGTTAGGGTAATCGGCAAATAGGGTTTGCCCTTTTCTTTGAACCATAAAAAGCAATTAGCCATAATTAATCTTTTAATCATTCGTTTGGCACGCCGAGCGGAAGATTTTAAAATCTCTTCTTGACTAGCCTTGGGCTTGGGGAATTTTTTGGCCTCCTCAATTTCTTCCTCGGTTTTGATATGTCGGATTCTTCTTTCCAAGTGAATATCACGACCAAACTGATATATTTCTAATAAAGACCCAGATTTAACCAGTTTTCTATTGGATAAGTATTTATTATCTTGTTGTTTCATATATTTATTATTAATATAGTTCTAATTAGAAGTTCTCTTAACAAGGATAACTTTTTCTTTTCGGCTCCCCCTACGGGGGAACCGCCGAAAAGAAAAAAAGAGTTATTCCTTATTAAAGAGAGAGTTATATAAATTAACGAGAGATGTTAAAAAAGAATCAGCCTCATCAGGAGTAATTGCTCGCCCATACAGTCCGCTGAAATATTCTTGGGTGTCAGATATTAGTTGGTCGTCATAATTTTTCATGACTTAAGCATACAAAAAAGACCTTGCGCTATCTTGCTAGCAAGGCCTTTTGAAAGTTTTGATTGTTTTTACAGATGTTTTGGATTAATTTTGCACCAACCAGTCTGGCCAGTGGCGTAGACTATAAATTTATCATGATAGTTATCCACCGCTTTTGCGACTTTAGCGTTTAATTGGTCGCAGGCTCGGCGTAGTATCTGCCAGTCCCTAGTCTTGTCATATTCTTCCATGCCTAGATAATCTTTAGCGATATCTTTAAAATAAACCTCTTCGGTTTTGTCGTCTTGGTCAAACAAACATTCTAAAATATAATGGTCGTTTGGCTTTCCTCCTTTTAGTCTGATATTAATTTCTTCGCCCATAAAATGCAAAATGCTTTTATCTTTATCAAACCACGGTTCTTTTTTAGTTATTTTGGCGTTAGCCAGTTCCTCGCAGTCAATATTGTCTAGAATATATTTGGCTGTTGTTAGTAGGCTAGCACTAGCAAACAGGGCAAAAGGCTGGCTGGCCAGTTCTTCGCCGACTTTAACCCTAAGAGTAGAAACGGGCAAGTCTTTTAAAATGTTTAGCTTATCTTCTATTGGCTCATTATTCTGTAGTTGCTCTTTGATTCTAGCCATAGCTTGATAAAGCAAAACTAAGTTCGTCAAAGCTAAGGGCAAAATTTGTTCCATACTAGCGTGTTCTTGGTTCTTTTGCTGTTCCAGGCCGACAGCTATCATATCCTTATGCATGGGGGCCTCAGAAACATCTTTAAATTCCATAATTTTATGGACATTTGGAACTTCAAGATTTTGGTTAAAGGCCGAGGATTCTAACAAAGCAATTTGCTTATCGGCGTAGTCAAAGGCCTTTTGCAGAAGATTGGCAGTATACGGCTCTCTCTTTAAAAAATCAATGTATTCAAAAATCACGTCAAAGCCCTTGATAGTGGCCGAGTTTTCTTTATACTTATTCAGAAGTATTTGAATTTTTTGATTGATTTTGTCGTGAGTCATAACTATATTTTGGCACAAATTACGGGATAGGGCAATTTGCCGATTTTGTTGATTTTTTAGGGATTTTGTGATAGTTTAAAGATATATTTTTAAGAAGAAAGCAGAATATGGCACAATTAACGACAATTGAAAAACAGATACTTGAAAAGCTATTTCAAATGAATGGTGGTTATGTTTTGAATTTTACCGATAGGACAATGGGTGAATTTTTTAGAGATGATGTTGGGTTAGATATTTATGATCAGAAGTATAACTATGAGAGCGGATCAAAAGCTAATCGTATGCGTGGTTTATGGTTAAAAGAGGAAGAAAAAGTTGTCGGCAATAGCATTTTGAAGCTTGTTGAATATATTGAAAATCAAATTTTACTTGGCAACTTAAAAAGACTTGATTTTCCAACCGAAAGAATGGCTGGCGCCAAAAACATTGGAGAAAAACTTTTAGGAGAAAAAGTAAAAATTGAAAATAAGTCAAAAGCTACTTTTGAGAATGGTAATATTAACATTACTTTGCAAAAAGAAGTATTTGATCATGTTCAAAATTTATTGAATAACGGGCATTACTTTAATGCCGTAGAAGAAGCATATAAAATAGTCAGACAAAAGCTCAAAGAAATCACGGGTAAAGAGAAAGCGCATGAAGCTTTTGCCGAACCTAACCAGGAAAATATTTTTGGATGCAAACCGAAAAATGATGCTGAAAAAGATTTTTTTGAAGGCGTAAAATTTTTGCATATGTCTATCCAGTTTTTGCGAAATGAGAAAGCTCATACTCCTGCTGAAGATTTGGATAAAAATTTAGCAATTCACTATATATCGCTCGCTAGTTTAGCATATGATTTAATAACCAGAAAATAATTATGGCAAATAATCAGCCAGAAAGAAATTAAGATTTGAATATACAAATATATGGAACAATATTTAGTATTTGCTAAAAGTCTAGCTAAAGAAGCCGAAGAGATAGCTTTAAAGTATTTTAGTTTTGAAGTTGAAAATACTTGGAAAGAAGATAACACCCCGCTCACAAAAGCAGATACCGAAATTAATGATTTGGTAATAAATAGAGTCAATGAAACTTATCCGAGTCATAGTATTCGCGGCGAAGAAAAGAGTGATAGAAAAGAAGGTTCGCAATATATTTGGGTTTGTGATCCGATAGATGGAACAATGCCTTTTTCGTGTGGTTTACCAATATTTACTTTTTCCCTTGCTTTAATTGATCAATCAAATGGTCAGCCAGTATTAGGAGTAGTAAATGATCCTATAATGAAAAATATGTACTGGGCGACTAAGAATGGCGGAGCCTACAGGAATGGTAATAAAATATCAGTCGCTCAAAATACAACTCTACTTAATACTTATTTGAACATAGATGGATCTGGAAGAGATCTTAATTTTTCAAATCTTCCGCTATTAAAATCACTAAGTGAGAATAAATGCAAGGTAATGAAATTACTTTCTGTCATTTATGGTGGCGTTCAAGTAGCAAATGGCAAGTTTGTCGGAACAGTATTTTATGGTCCATATCCACACGATGTTGCGACGCTAAAAATTATAATTGAAGAAGCTGGTGGAAGGGTTACTGATTTAAACGGGGAAGAAAGAAGATATGATGAAGAAGGACTCGGATTTATTGCATCTAATGGGATTCTTCATAATGAAATATTAGAATGTGTTAAACTAGGCAAATTATAATTTATGAAGGTAATTTTGATGCACGGTAAAAATGCTGATCCTAATCAAAAATGGTACCCATGGCTTGCAAAAGAAGTAAAAAATTTAGGAATAGATTTTGTTGCTCCAGCATTACCACGCCCAGAAGATCCTAGAGCTGATGAATGGATAGCCGAGTTAGAGAAGTTAAACCCAGACAAAAATACAATTTTAATTGGACATTCTCGTGGTGGTGTTGCAATTTTAAGATATCTTGAAAAACTTCCTAAGAATAAGAAAATCCGTAAAGTAATATTAGTTGCTACTAATGCGGGATATTCAGAAAAAACTAATAAGACAGAAAATAACAAGACTTTCTTTTCCGAAGAAGGTTATAATTTTGAAAAGATAAAAGCACATTGTGATAATTTTGTCGTTTTTCATTCTTTTGATGATCAAGTGGTTCCATATCAAGCTGGGGAAGAAAACGCTATGGGATTAAGCGCAAAATTCTATAAATTTGAAGACCGCAGACACTTTGGAAAAAAAGCTGATGGCAGTATGACGGATTCATTCCCTGAATTATTGGACGAAATAAATTAAGCTGGGTATTAAGACCTCCGCTGAGATTGGATATATGTATCCTATTTAAAAATAATGAACAGTTGAAGCCTGATTTAAGGAATATTGGCATATCTTTGCACTAATGTCATTCCAAGTTCGTCCCACCCTCTCCGCAAGATCGTACTAGCACGAGGTAATTTAATTTATTATTGATAAATTTTATGGAAAAATTGATTGTTAATCAATTAGAAAATAATGAAGAAAAAATAAAACATTCTTTAGAAAATGTATGGGATT